>JABMMK010000174.1 GCA_013205605.1 Cytophagales bacterium
ATTATACTTAGTTAAGCATGGCTATGCGCAAGCGGCGGTTTTCGGACCTGATGGCAATGTGATGCAACCCTATGATGCCCTTTCTAAAAAACATATTGTCGCAATTCGTGGTCGATTTAGGCCTGTGACGAATATTTTCTTAGATATGCTTAAAAAAGGAGTTAAGCAATTTGAAAATGAGGCAGATGTAGATGATGATAAAATCTGTATTTTATCTGAATTAACGCTTCGGAATTTGGAAGATGGGACGAATCAAATCGACGAAAAAGACTTTTTGGACCGAGTGGATATTCTATGTTCTTTAGGTCAAACGGTTTTGATTTCTAACTTCCATGAATATTTCAAATTAGTTGCCTATTTGAGTCAATTTACAAAACTACGTATGGCGCTCATCATGGGTATGCCTAATTTAGAATATATTTTTGATGAGACGCACTACAAAGATTTGCCAGGAGGTATTATTAGTGCATTTGCAAGTTTATTTGGGCAAAAAATTAAGCTTTATTTATACCCTACTTTAAATGAACAAGGTGAAATCATTCACTTAGAAACATTTAAAACTGAGCCTCATTTAGCGGGTTTATTGACCTATTTAAAGGACAATGAGAAGTTGGAAGACATCCAAAAATTCGACGAGAACTTGATGACCATACGTACAGACAACGTATTAGGTATGATTCAAAATGGCGTTGGAGATTGGGAAAAAATGGTTCCTGCTTCCGTAGTTAAGCAAATTAAGGAAAATCATTTGTTTGGGTACGCCAACAACTAACATGTTTCTCAAAAATCTTTGAGAAACATTAGACCACCATTTATCTATTGGTTAGAATAAATCAACAAACTGGTCAAATAAATAACGGGAATCATGGGGTCCTGGGGACGCTTCAGGATGATGTTGTACTGAAAATGCTTTCCTACCATGAACCTGAAGGCCTTCCACCGTTTTGTCATTTAAATTGACGTGCGTTAATTCGGCTTTTGAGCTAGCCGTTAGCTCGTCCATCATCACCGCAAATCCATGATTTTGAGAGGTTATTTCGGATAGCCCCGTAACTAAATTTTTCACAGGGTGATTTAAGCCTCGATGACCATTGTGCATTTTATATGTCTTTAACCCACAAACTTGGGCTAAAATTTGATGTCCTAAGCAAATTCCAAAAACAGGTTTATCACTTTCTAAAAAACTAGAAACGGTTTCAACGGCATAGGTCATTACGGCTGGATCGCCTGGTCCATTCGATACAAAATAGCCATCTGGATTCCATTTTGAAATTTCGTCAAAAGACGTTTTCGCTGGAAATACTTTAAGGTAACAACCCCGATCAGAGAGATTAGATAATATACTTCTTTTCACGCCTAAATCTAAGACTGCCACGCGGTGAGGTGCATTTTCATCTCCTAAAAAATAGGATTGTTGGGTGCATACTTGCGAAGATAATTCAAGGCCTTCCATCGAAGGAATTTTAGACAATTCTATTTTTAAGGCATCTAAATCAAAAATTTCAGAAGAAATTAAGCAATTCATCACCCCTTTCGTTCGGATATGGCGTACTAGAGCCCGTGTATCAATCCCTGAAATTCCAACGATTCCTGCGTTAGCCAAATAATCTTGAAGAGATCCATCAGAAGTGGCTCTTGAATGTACGCTAGCAAATTCATTACAGACCATTCCGGCAATTTGCACTTGGTCTGATTCGGCTTCTCCTTCGCTAATTACGCCATAATTACCAATATGGGCGGTCGTATTAATGATGACTTGGCCAGCATAAGAAGGATCTGTGTAAATTTCTTGGTAACCCGTCATTCCGGTATTGAAACAAATTTCTCCGCCATGCGTCCCAATTTTACCAAGTGCCTTACCGTGAAAAAGAGTGCCATCATGTAAAAGCAAAACGGCTGGAGTGGATTCAGTGATTCTCATAAAATATGAACTATATAATTTTGATGCTAAAATACGTAAAAAAAGGGCTTCAACAAATGCTGAAGCCCTTCAAAAAAAATGTAAGAGAAATTAAGCGTCTTCTCCTTTTTCTTCTGTTGGCTCTTCAGTTGCAGGCGCATCCGTAGGCTCATCAGCAGCTGGAGCTTCTTCAGCTACAACTTCCTCAGCAGCAACTTCTTCAGCGGCTACTTCCGTTTCAGCAACAACTTCAGCAGCTGGAGCTTCTTCATCAACAACTTCTTCTACGACAACTGCATCTTCAACAACCTCCGCAGAAGGAGCTTCAATGGCAGGTGCAGCAGCAACGATTGAATCAGAACCTTCTTCTTTCTTAGCTCCACTACGACGACTTCTACGCGTCTTACCTGCTTTTTCAGCAGATGCAGCTAACATAGTTTCGTTAAAGTCAACTAATTCAATGAAGCAAATTTCGGCGTTATCACCTAGTCTATTCCCTAATTTAATAATTCGAGTATAACCCCCTGGGCGATTAGCTACCTTCTCAGAAACGATTCCAAATAATTCCTTTACGGATTCTTTATTTTGCAAATAAGCGAAAACAACTCGGCGATTATTCGTCGAATCATCCTTTGATTTAGTAATTAAAGGCTCCACATATTTACGTAGTTCCTTCGCTTTAGCTACCGTAGTTTCGATACGCTTGTGCAAAATTAAAGAGGATGCCATATTGGACAATAAGGCTGCTCTGTGGGAAGCTGTTCTTCCTAAGTGATTGAATTTTTTACCGTGTCTCATTTTTGTATTTCGTAAGTTAAAAGCTCTTTCGAGCTGCGGTTAGTTTGTTCACATGAATAA
Organism: Cytophagales bacterium; assembly: GCA_013205605.1. GTDB lineage: Bacteria > Bacteroidota > Bacteroidia > Cytophagales > Spirosomataceae > Aquirufa. Next base: position 2,759 of record JABMMK010000174.1, read on the forward strand.
ACCACCTATTACTTGATTAATTAATCTTCATCTAATCGATATTTGGCTACATCCATTCCGAATGTCAATCCTTTTTCGTCGATTAATTGCTCTAATTCAGTTAACGATTTCTTTCCAAAATTGCGGAATTTCATCATATCTGAAATTTCTAATTTAGCCAATTCCCCAAGGGTACGAACATCTGCAGATTTTAAGCAGTTGTAAGCACGAACAGAAAGATCTAAGTCAGCTAAAGAAGTTTTCAAAAGCTTGCGCATGTGAAGCATTTCCTCGTCTACTACATTATCTTCTTCAGCCTTAGGAGTCTCAAAAGTCATTGTCTGATCTGAGAACAACATAAAGTGTTGGATCAAAATGTAAGCAGCACCTTTTAGCGCATCTTCTGGATGGATAGAACCATCTGTTTCAATGTCTAAAACCAATTTCTCATAATCTGTCTTTTGCTCTACACGCGTATTCTCAATGCTAAATTTAACATTTTTGATGGGCGTATAAATCGCGTCAATGGCAATGTGACCGAAAGGCAATTCGTTTGCACGAGGCTCATCTGCGGGTACATAACCACGTCCTTTTTCAATGAAAAGCTCGATATCTAATTCTTTGGAAGAATCTAGATGGCAGATCACTAAATCTGGATTTAAAACAGTAAAGTAGGGAGTAAATTTGGCGATATCTCCTGCAGTAATGGCTGTTTGGCCTTTTACCTTTAGAGTTACCTTATTCTCTAAAATCTCTTGTGCTTTCTTAAAGCGAATTTTTTTCAAATTCAAGATGATTTCAGATACATCTTCGTGAACACCTTCGATAGCTGAAAACTCGTGTAAAACACTTGATATTTTCACGCTAGTGATTGCGTAGCCTTCCAGTGAGGAAAGTAAAATTCTACGAAGAGCGTTACCTATGGTAACACCGTAACCTTTTTCGAGTGGCTTGAACTCAAATAACCCGTGAAAGTCATCGGCTTTCTCCATTACAACTTTTTCGGGCATTTGGAATGCTAATATTGACATATTTCGTAGCTTAAAATGATACTGAAAAAACGTTATTGGTACTATTTAAAATCTCTAATAATTCGTTAATGATTACTTAGAGTATAATTCGACGATTGCCTGCTCATTAAAGTTTTCAGGAATCTGGTCTCTTTCTGGAAGGGCGATAAACTTACCTACCATTTCCACACCATCCCACTCTAACCAGTTAAAGCGTTTTGGGGAACGACCGTCTAAAGAAGTTGAAACCACCTCTAAAGATTTTGACTTTTCACGAACGCCAATTAATTGGCCCGCGCGCAAAGAGTATGAAGGCACATTAACCACTTCGCCATCCACATTAATATGCTTGTGAATAACTAATTGACGAGCTGCACGGCGAGTAGGAGCAATACCTAAACGATATACTACATTGTCTAATCTTGATTCACACAATTTAATCAAGTTTTCACCAGTGATTCCCGCTTTTACAGCCGCTTTGTGGAACAGATTTTCGAACTGACGCTCTAAAATACCATAGGTATATTTTACCTTTTGTTTCTCCTTCAATTGCACCGCGTATTCAGAAACTTTTGATCGTTTTCCTTTACCGTGCATTCCGGGAGCATAGTTTTTACGAGATAATGCTTTACTCGGACCAAGAATCGCTTCACCGAATCGACGTGCAATCTTGGATTTTGGACCTGTATATCTAGCCATCTTTTTAAAAGTCACTAGGCTTCTTGTGCCCAGTGAAGTAATTAGTTAAGTGAAAAAAAAGTGTTAGAGAAAATAATTACTAATTACCTAACACACAAAATAATCGTTAAACGCGACGACGTTTTGGAGGACGACATCCATTATGAGGCATCGGAGTAATATCACGAATGAGTGATACTTCGATTCCTGAGTTTTGGATAGTACGGATAGCAGACTCACGTCCTGCACCCGGCCCTTTTACAAAAACCTCTGCTTTTTTCATTCCAGCCTCAACAGCTACTGCAGCGCAGTTAGATGCAGCCATTTGTGCTGCATAAGGAGTGTTTTTCTTAGATCCACGGAAACCCATCTTTCCTGCTGAAGCCCAAGAAATCACTTGACCTGCTGAATTGGTAATGGAAATAATGATGTTGTTAAAGGAAGCTTTAATGTGTACTTGGCCTACTTGCTCAACTACAACAACTCTTTTCTTCGCTTTATCTTTTCTTTTTACTTGTGCCATAATTTAATTAATCAAAAAGGGATGAGGTTTTACCTCGATTATTATTTAGTTACTTTTTTCTTGTTAGCAACTGTTTTTCTACGTCCCTTACGAGTACGTGAGTTGTTTTTAGTACGTTGGCCACGAACGGGAAGTCCCTTACGATGACGCAAACCACGGTAGCAACCGATGTCCATCAAACGCTTAATGTTTAATTGGACTTCAGACTTAAGCTGACCCTCCGTTTTAAACTCAGCGGCGATGATTGCACGGATAGCACTTGCTTCCGTATCATTCCACTCACCAGCTTTCTTATCATAAGAAACAGCTGCTTTCGTTAAGATCTTTTGAGCAGTACTGCGACCTATACCAAAAATATAAGTTAATGCAATCTCTCCTCTTTTTTTGTCGGGAATATCAACCCCTGCAATACGAGCCATATAGGTAATTAATTGTTGTGATTACTCATTTAATTTTATTCGAATTATCCTTGACGTTGCTTAAACTTAGGATTCTTCTTGTTTATAACATAAAGCTTGCCGTGTCTACGGATCACTTTACAGTCTATACTACGCTTTTTAATGGATGCTTTAACTTTCATTTTATTAAAATTTATGGGCCAAAACCCTCATTTACTTATATCGATAAACAATTCTTGCCTTACTTAAATCATAGGGCGACATTTCCAATTTCACCTTATCTCCTGGCAAAATCTTAATGTAGTGCATCCTCATCTTACCCGAAATATGGGCAATCACTTGATGCGTATTTTCTAATTCAACCCGAAACATCGCGTTCGAAAGAGCTTCCAAGATTATTCCATCTACTTCTATCGAAGATTGTTTGGCCATAGTTTTATGTTAAATATTCAACAATATTGTTGAGCTTTTAATTACTTCTTCTATATAGGAGAACGTAGTTAATATCAACGGTTCATCCTTACTTACACCTATTGTATGTTCAAAATGAGCCGAAGGTTTGCGATCCAGAGTTCGGATAGTCCAACCATCCTTATCTGCTGAGATCTGGCGCTTTCCTAAATTGATCATGGGTTCTATGGCAATCACCATTCCCTCTTTCAATTTAGCTCCATCGCCCCTGCGCCCATAATTAGGAACTTCAGGACTTTCGTGCAAGCTTTTACCCACACCATGCCCCACTAGCTCCCGAACGACCCCATATCCGAATGACTCCGTATAGGATTGAACAGCATAAGCAACATCACCAACTCGCTTTCCATTTTGAGCTTGCTTTAAACCCAAGAACAAGGACTCTTTCGTCACTTGCAATAATTTTATCACTTCCGGTTTCACCTCCCCAATGCCATAGGTATAGGCACTGTCGGCATGAAACCCATTTTTATAGACACCCGCATCTATTGAGATGATGTCTCCTTCTTTTAAAGTCAAATCACCCGGCAATCCATGCACTACCACATCATTCACAGAAATACATAATGAATATGCGTATTTCTTATTTCCAACCTGATAATTCAGGAAAGAAGGATGAGCTTTATGGTCTGATATAAACGAATAAGCTATTTTATCTAATTCCAACGTAGTAACTCCGGGCTTAATGGCCTTCGCTACCTCCGCATGGCACCTCCCTAGAATATCCCCATTATCGCGAATAATGGCCATTTCATCAGAAGATTTTAAATAAATCATCTTAACGAGTAATCACCTCAGAACGACCTTTTATGCGTCCTGATTGCATTAACCCCTCGTACTTTCTCATCAACAAATAACTTTCAATTTGTTGCAACGTATCTAATACTACTCCTACTAAAATCAACAAAGATGTTCCACCAAAAAACGATGCAAATCCACGTGTGACCCCAAATAAATTGGCAACTGCAGGTAATATCGCTATAGCCGATAACATAAATGCGCCCGGCAATGTAATTCGATCTAAAATATTAGCAATAAAATTAGACGTATCTTCACCCGGCTTAACACCAGGAACAAAACCACCTCCACGCTTCATATCATCTGATATTTGGGTAGGGTTAATCGAGATAGCCGTATAAAAGAACGTAAAGACAATAATTAAAAAAGCAAATAAAGCATTGTACTGCCAGGTCGTGAAATCACCAAAAGCCTGAGCCACCGAGGAAGCGAATTCGCTTTTTTCTGCAAAAGATTGAGATACCAAACCTGGAATAAACATCAAGGCCTGTGCAAAAATGATTGGCATTACACCAGAAGCATTTAACTTTAAAGGGATGTATTGACGCTCACCACCTACAGACATTTTACTTCCAGCTACTTGCTTCGCATATTGAACAGGTATTCGACGAACCGCCTGAGTCACCATGATCGCACCCATTACCACAAAAAACAAAGCTATAATTTCAATAACAAACATTAACGCTCCTGACATTCCACGTGATCCCGCTTCCTGTAAAATAGAAGATGGGAAACGAGAAACGATACCGATCATGATCAACATGGATATACCATTTCCAATTCCTTTGTCCGTAATTTTCTCTCCTAACCACATACACAACATGGTTCCTCCAATCAAAATAGCTACGCCGTACAATCTAAAAAACCATGGGTCAACCATAATCGCCTCACTCGGAATCGTTACTTGTAAGTATGTAAATCCTTGAGCAGCCGTAACAAATATGGTTAAATAACGAGTGATCTGATTCAACTTCTTACGTCCAGATTCCCCATCTTTCTGCATTTTTTGAAAATACGGAAGCGCAATGGTTAACAATTGAATCGCAATAGAAGCAGAAATATAAGGCATGATTCCTAATGCAAAAACAGATGCATTACTCAAAGCGCCCCCAGAAAACATATTCAATAAGCCGAAAAGCCCACCGTCACCTGCTTGAGTTAATTTTGTAGCATCCACACCAGGCAGAACTACATAAGAACCTAAACGGAAAAAGGTAATAAAAAGCAACGTATTAAGAATACGGCCTCTTAATTCCTCAATCGAAAAGATGTGCTTAAAAGTTGTTATTAACTTATTCATTCGTCTTATATAGAAGATTAATCAACAATTGCTTTTCCACCTGCAGCTTCAATAGCTGCAATGGCGGCTGAAGAAAATCCTTTTGCATGAATTTCTAAAGCAGATGTTAATGCACCCCTGCTTAAGATTTTCACTAAATCAGATTTAGACACTAAACCGTTTGAATAAAGTGTTTCAAAATTAATCACCTTCAATCCAGCTGATTCAGCTAAAGCTTGTAAAGTATCTAAATTGATCGCTTTGTACTCAACACGATTGATATTTTTAAAACCAAACTTAGGCACACGACGTTGAAGTGGCATTTGACCTCCTTCAAAACCGGGTTTACGAGAGTACCCAGAACGAGACTGCGCTCCTTTATGTCCACGTGCAGAAGTTCCACCTAATCCGGAACCTTGACCACGACCAACTCTTTTTCTTGTTTTTACTGAGCCTTCTGCAGGCTTTAGTGATGATAATTTCATTTTATTCTTGGCTTAGCGCTACTTTCTAACAAGTAACTCGCGTGTTAATTAAATATTTTCAACAACAATTAAGTGATTTACGGCACGAATCATTCCCGCAATAGCTGGATTTAATTCATGCTCAACACTCTTACGGATTTTACCTAATCCTAACGCTTGGATCGTACGTTTCTGTACTTCCGGACGCTTAATTGCGCTTTTAACTTGTGTAATTTTTACTTTAGACATCGTATGTTCTTTTTTTGAGGCTAATTGCCCTCGTATTATCCATTAAAAACTTTAGCTAACGAAATTCCTCTTTGGAATGCAACGCTGTGTGGTGCTCTCATTTTTACAAGCGCATCGATGGTCGCCTTGACCACATTGTGTGGATTAGAACTTCCTTTAGATTTTGCAAGTACATCATGTACACCAGCAGATTCCAAAACAGCGCGCATCGCACCCCCTGCAATCAATCCAGTTCCTGGGGCAGCTGGCTTAATTAAGACAAAACCACCAGAAAATTTACCTAATTGCTCGTGAGGAACCGTATGTTTCAACAAAGGAATTTTGAACAAATTCTTTTTTGCATCTTCAATTCCTTTGGTAATTGCATCTGTTACTTCGTTTGCCTTACCTAATCCATAACCTACAGTCCCGTTACCGTCTCCTACTACAACAATAGCAGAAAAACTGAAACGACGACCACCCTTTACCACTTTGGCAACACGGTTAATGGATACAACCTTCTCCTTCAATTCTCCCTCGTTAACCTTAATTGGTTTTGCTTGTAATTGTGACATATCTCTTATTAAAATTGTAAGCCACCCTCGCGAGCACCTTCAGCTAATGATTTAATTCTACCATGATATAAATAACCGTTACGGTCAAAAACTACTTTCGTAATTCCCGCAGCTTTTGCTTTCCCAGCAATCGCAATGCCCACTGACTTCGCAGCTTCTACATTGTTATTTACCTTTCCTTTAACATGTGATGTCGCTGAAAACAAAGTTTTTCCAGCCAAATCATCCACAATTTGAGCATACACCGAAGTGTTTGAACGATACACAGTTAAGCGCGGACGCTCAGCTGATCCAGTTATTTTAGCACGAATTGCACGTTTAATGCGAATTCTACGTAAATCTTTTAATGTTGACATTTTTTACCTGTTTGTGTGGATTTCCGGCCCACGCTTAAAATTTATTTCTTACCGCCCGCTTTACCAGCCTTACGACGAACTTGCTCTCCCACAAAACGAACACCTTTACCTTTGTAAGGCTCCACTGGACGTAATGATTTTATCTTTGCAGCCACTTGGCCGATCAATTGCTTATCTATTCCATTCAAGGTAACCATCGGATTTTTTCCTTTCTCCATCGCCGTAGCCACTTTAATCTCCGAAGGAATCGCCATGAAAATCATGTGTGAATACCCCAAACTTAATTCCAAAATATTTCCTTGATTCGCAGCCTTGTAACCAACTCCGATAATCTCAAGATTCTTTTGGAATCCTTCACTCACTCCCACAACCATGTTATTGATTAAAGAACGATATAAACCATGCATGGCCTTATGACGCTTTTGCTCCGTAGGACGCTTAACAGTTAATACATTTTCTTCAATCTCAACCATGATATCTTGATCAATTTGTTGAGATAAAGTCCCCTTAGGACCATTCACTGTAACCAGATTACCAGCCGATATATCCAAAGATACTCCTGCAGGTAATGTGATAATCTTATTTCCAATTCTAGACATAATAATTCTATATGCTTAAATTACGAGTTGCCTCCTTTCAGCGTGAAACAATAATTAATATACGTAACAAAGTACTTCTCCACCTACGTGAAGTGTACGGGCTTCTTTATCTGTTATTACCCCCTTAGAAGTAGATAAAATGGCAATACCCAAACCATTTAAAACGCGTGGAAGCTCTTCCGCTCCATTGTACTTACGCAAACCTGGCTTCGAAATACGAGTCAAATTTACGATGGCTGGTTGCTTCGTTACAGCATTGTATTTCAAAGCAATCTTGATCGTTCCTTGTACAGAAGTATCATCGAACTTGTAATTTGAAATATAGCCTTTATCAAAAAGAACCTTTGTAATCTCCTTTTTAATATTAGAAGCAGGAATTTCAACGACCCTATGACGTGCCTTCAAGGCATTTCTCAATCGGGTTAAATAATCTGCTATTGGATCTGTCATTGTTTTTAAATTTGCCGCAAGCCCTTAAAAAGGCCTGCAAAATTACAAAAATGAATTTAAATAATCAAGTTTTTTGTTTACCAGCTTGATTTAGTTACTCCTGGTATTAATCCGTTGGAAGCCATTTCGCGGAAGGTAACACGGCTAATGCCGAATTTACGCATGTATCCACGAGGACGACCTGTTAATTTACATCGGTTATGTAAACGAACTGGAGATGCATTTTTAGGTAATTTATCTAACCCAACATAATCTCCGGCAGCTTTTAAAGCCGCACGCTTCACTGCATATTTTGCAACTGTAGCTTCGCGTTTTCTTTCTCTTGCTTTTACTGACTCTTTAGCCATTTTGTAAAAATTTTAAAGGTTTTTTATAAAGCCCAAAGGCCCACTATTTTTTAATATTTGAAAAAGGCATTCCGACTGCAACTAATAAAGCATAAGCTTCCTCATCTGTTTTGGCCGAAGTAACAAAAGTGATATCCATACCTGATATTTTAGCCACTTTATCGATGGACATTTCAGGGAAGATGATTTGCTCCTTTACACCTAAGGTATAATTTCCACGACCATCAAAACCTTTCTCTGATACTCCTTTAAAGTCACGAACACGTGGCAATGAAACAGTAGTCAATCGGTCTAAAAATTCATACATACGATCTCCACGTAAAGTAACTTTCACACCGATAGGCATGTTTTCACGCAACTTAAAGTTTGAAATCGCTTTCTTTGAAATGGTCGCAACTGCTCTTTGACCAGCAATTAGCGTAATTTCTTCTACAGCTACGTCAACCAACTTCTTGTCTGACACTGCTGCTCCTACTCCTTTGTTGATTACAATCTTAGTAATCTTAGGTACTTGCATCACCGACTTGTACTGAAACTTTTCTTTCAAGCCTGACACAACTTCCTTAACAAAACGTTCTTTTAATCTAGGTACTGCCATTGTAGTATATTTTGTGGATTTCCGGCCCACGGTTAAATTCTGTATTATGCGATAAATTTACCTGATACCTTTGAGTAGCGCTGTAACTTACCTTTTTCGTTCAATTTACGACCTGTTCGTACAGGCTTGCCATTTTCTACCACCATCAAATTTGAAATGTGTATAGAACCTTCGCGTTTTTCGATTCCTCCTTGAGGATTGCTAGCTGAAGGCTTAACGTGCTTGGTTAGCAAATTAGCACCCTCTACAATTGCACGAGATTTATCCATTAATACTTCCTTGATAATTCCAGTTTTGCCTTTGGCATTACCGGCGATCACCATGACGTTATCCCCTTTTTTAATGTGCAATTTAGTCTGCTTAGTTATTTTCTTTTCCATTTGTATGCTTCTTTCTATCGGTTGCCCAATAGGTCATCTTATTTATAAAACTTCTGGTGCTAAAGAAACGATTTTCATAAATCCTGCTTCACGTAACTCACGAGCCACTGGCCCAAAAATACGCGTTCCTCTTGGCTCATCGTTCGCATTCAATAATACAGCTGCATTATCTTCAAAACGAATATATGTTCCATCTTTTCTACGAATTTCCTTTTTAGTACGTACGACAACCGCACGAGAAACTGTCCCTTTTTTCATGCTAGATGAAGAAAGTGCTGATTTTACGGAAACTACAATTTTGTCGCCTATAGAAGCATATCTCTTTCCAGTACCGCCTAAAACGCGAATAACTAAAACTTCTTTTGCTCCAGAATTGTCAGCTACACCCAATCTTGATTCTTGCTGTAACATTATCTTTGATCTTTAAATTTAAATTTGAATAACAAACTAGTCTTATTTCGCTTTAGCGATAACTTCAACTAATCTCCAACGTTTGTTTTTAGAAAGAGGACGGGTTTCCATCACTTTCACAGTATCACCTATGCCACACTCATTTTTTTCATCATGTGCCATTAATTTGGTCGTCTTTTGTACGAATTTTCCGTACAGGGGGTGCTTAACCTTACGGTCAACAGTTAGCGTGATCGACTTATCCATCTTATCACTGACCACCTTCCCAATCCTTACTTTTCTTAAGTTTCTTTCTTCCATGGTTGGACTTGTTAAACAATTGACCATTAGCAAATTCGAAATGGTCTATTAAAATTATAATTTATGCTCTTGATGCCGCTGTTAAAGCTGTTTCTAACTTGGCAACTAATTTACGTGCTACTTTAATTCGCATCGGATTCTCAATCGGAGAAATAGCGTGAGCTAATTTCAAACGTGATAAAGTTTCCTTCTCAGCAAGAATTTGCTTTTGCAAATCTGCTACTCCTAGTTTATTTATTTCTGCGTTTTTCATACCCTGGCTAATTTATTCTGAATAATCTCTACGTACCACAAACTTTGTACGCATCGGTAATTTTTGAGCGGCTAAACGTAATGCCTCCTGAGCTAAAGCTAAAGGAACACCTGCCGATTCAAACAAAATTGTTCCTGGGCGTACATTGGCAACCCAATATTCCGGAGCTCCCTTTCCCTTACCCATACGAACCTCAGCAGGTTTTTTGGTAATTACTTTGTCTGGAAAAATACGAATCCATACTTGGCCTTCACGTTTCATGGCACGAGTGACCGAAATACGAGCAGCCTCAATTTGACGCGCTGTGATTCGACCCGGCTCTAACGATTTAATGGCAAATGATCCAAAATCAATTTCGTGTCCACGAGTAGCAACGCCTCTTACGCGGCCTTTCTGCGACTTACGAAATTTGGTTCTTTTAGGTTGTAACATCTTATTAAAAGTCTAATATCTAAATCAAATATATTTTAGCGCTTTCCTCCACGACCGCGATTTGCAGCGCCAGCACCTGGTTTATTGCGATCTCCACCTGCATCAGGTGCACCTTCAGGACGTCTACGACCTCCTCTGCGATCATCATCACGGCCACGAGGACCACGATCACCTGGACGAGAATCAGCCGAAGTTGACTGCAAGCCCATGTTAGCGTTTGGTGACAAATCTGGCTTTCCAAAAATCTCTCCACGGAAAACCCATACTTTAATTCCAATCTTACCGTACACAGTTAATGCTTCTGAAATGGCATAATCCACATCTGCACGTAATGTATGCAATGGAATACGACCCTCCTTATATCCCTCAGAACGAGCCATTTCAGCACCCCCTAAACGACCAGATAATTTCAATTTAATTCCTTGAGCACCCACACGCATCGCTGAAGCAATCGCTTGTTTCATCGCACGACGGAAAGAAATACGAGCTTGTAATTGAGACGCAATCGCTTCACCGATTAATTTAGCATCTATTTCAGGACGCTTAATCTCAAAGATGTTAATTTGAACATCTTTACCAGTGATTTTCTTTAACTCCTCTTTTACTTTATCCACTTCAGCACCTTGCTTTCCAATAACCAC
>JABMMK010000175.1 GCA_013205605.1 Cytophagales bacterium
AGAGTAAGTGAGCAAAAGATTTAAATCCTATAGTCTCAACATACACTTTTTGGCCTGATTTGGCAATGTAAAAATCAATAGGTGTGGCTTGCGTATAGCCCTCGATCTTCGGTACGACAAACCTCGAATAAGCAAAAATCAAACATATGCTGATTGTCATACATATTAAAAACTTCTGAAAACTGAGTCCATTTTTACCCCAAACGGAATAAATAATCAAAGCCGACCAAACCACTCCGATCCATTTTTCAAATCCATCCCAAGCCACTGGGGATTGTAAATTTCCTCGAACAAACCCATCCTGAATAAAAGGCAAAAAGACGCTTGGATTTTCTCCGATTAAAGGCACTAATGTAAAAATAAGACCTAACAACAAGCCAACCACAACAAAAAGAATCGTTTTCAAACGGCTCAAAGGCGCATTGCCTTCATGCCAAGCATGTAATACATGAGCCGAAAAAAAGGTGATGGGCAGCCAGCACATGGATGAATAATGAACAATCTTCGTTTTGACCAAACTAAACAAAATCAAAACCACCCAAAATAGAACTTTCATCCAGGAGGCGAAAGCCGTTGATTCTTTTTTGACAAATATCCGATTCAATGCTAAAATAGAAATAGGGAAGCAGCCCAACAATAAAACCAGGGCATGGTAATAAAAGGGTTGGCCATGGCCGGCATCCCCGGTAGTCAAAAGTCGAATCTGATACGCAAAAAAGTCCTCGATAATTCCCATTCCAAATTTCATTGCGATCAATCCGTACCAGGAAACAAAAAATAAACAAGCAATAGTGGCAGACAAAATCGCCGCTTTTAACAACGTGAAAAAACGAGGCATTACTTCCTTTCTATGGATGATACCGAAAATCAATAAAGTTAATCCCCATAGTAACAAGGCCACCGGTCCTTTCGTCAGCATCCCTAATCCAATCATCACCCCGGCTAAAATTGCATTTTTAACTCGAGAAGAATCGGCATAAAACTCGGCAAAATAGTAAATGCCTAAAAATATAAATAAGTTGAACAGCGGGTCAATAATCCCGGAACTTGCGTATACATGTGGAGTAATAGCCGCTAGGTAAGAAAAAGCCCAAAGGTGTCCAAAATTATCAGAAAAATGCTTTTTACCTATCTTAAAAATGATTAGTAGCGTTGCAATTCCGACGATCGCATTCGGAAAACGAGCGGCAAATTCCATACTTGTCCAAGCATGTTCCGTAAAAGTGCCAAAGAACATAAAACTTAATGCTTGCAGCCAAATGAATAATGGAGGCTTTTCCCAAAAAGGTAAAAAATTAATTTGAACACTTAAAAAATCTTGGCTAACCAACATTTCACGGGCCGACTCCGCAAAATTTATTTCATCCCAATCGAACAGATGTGATGCCCCTAAATTGGGTAAAAAGACAAGGCCCCCAAAAAAAATCCAACATAAATAGGGAAAACGCTTGGCATATGAGATCATCGTAATTCGGATTTTGAAACATTCAAGTAATAAACAAAAAGCGATACTCCCGTGCCGATCATAGCCCCCACAGCGGTATCCACTGGAAAATGTTGAAATAAATAAACCCTTGAATAAGCTACTAACATGGCATAAAAGACCATTAATAGGGTAATCCATGGCTTGTTGGCCGCCAACGAGATCCAAAAGCACATAAACCAGGCAGCCGAAGTATGTCCCGAAGGCATACTGTTATATTCATGGATCAAAAGGTTTTGTACCAAATGCCAAGAATATGCCTGCCCCTTAAAATAGGCCAGCGGCCGAAGAGCGTCTTTAAAAACGACTAATTTCAGAAATTGTATGAGAAGGGTTGAAAAAATATAGGAGATTACATAGGACTTTAATAAATCGCTTTTTTTCCAAATGAGATATCCCAAAAACAAAATCGGGATCGTTATTTCCGCTCCCGAAGTAATTATTTTAAACAAAAAATCCGCCTCAGGGGAATTAAATGAATTAATAAGACTCATTTGACCCAGGCGATCCAATGAAAAAATATAGGTCAAAACCACGGCTTCAAAAAAGATTAACCCCGATAAATAATAAATGACCACCTTATTCCTTGGACTCATGCCGACAAAGGTCGTAAGATTTTACGAAATTGTTATTTGATCATTTGCTCTTTAATAAAATTTGCCTAATTTTGCATTCCTTTTTTTATCCACCTTTGGAAATGAAAGTTTTAGACGCATATCAGATACCCATACTTTCTTTAGAAGATAAATCGTATCGATATACCTTTGAAGGGGAAGATGATTTCTTCCAAGCTTTTGAACAAGAATGGGTGGAAAAAGGGCAATTCAGATCAGTAGTAGAACTTAATAAGTCGGCTACCATGATTCAAGTAGAGTTGAAAATTGAAGGTTCGATCCGATTAATTTGTGATCGATCCTTAGAGGAATTTGATTATCCGTTTGAGGTAGATGAGAAACTTATTTATAAGTATTCAGATCACTCAGAGGAAATGGGGAACAACTTGTTTTTAATCGACAGGAAATCTCCCAAATTAGATTTATCGCAAGATTTGTTTGATTTCATAGCGTTACAAGTACCTATGAAAAAATTACATCCGCGATATACCCATCAGGCGGATGCCTTGGAAGGAAATCAGTTTATTTATTCGACCGAAAAAGTTTTGGACGATAACTCTACTGAAAAAGCAGAAGAAGACATGGACCCACGTTGGGCCGCATTAAAAAATTTAAAAGACAATAATTAAAGAACAATACAATGGCACATCCTAAAAGAAAAATTTCTAAGACAAGACGTGATACGAGAAGAGCGCATGACTTTGGTACACCAAGGCAATTAGCGGTGGATAGCCAAACAGGCGAAACACATTTATTTCATCGTGCACATGCTCATGAGGGTAACTTATACTACAAAGGCAAAATGATTGTAGAAGGGTATACTGGAAAAGCATAATCAGTCGCCAACAAACCAAGGTATTTTCGCAAATGCGAAAATATCCCGTTAAAATGCTATTTTTTGACTAAAATAAATACTATTTTTGCACTACGATTTTAGTATTTAAAACAAAATAGATGAACATAGCAATCGACGTGATGGGAGGAGATTATGCTCCAGAGGCAGTGATTGATGGAATAATAGAATCAATTAATTTGTTGACCAACCATGAGACTATATTAGCTATAGGACCAGAAGACGTCATTAATTCCTTATTTAAATCTCGAAATTTCTCAAGTACCCAGGTTCGCGTTGTTCATGCGGATCAGGTCATTGAAATGGGAGAACATCCGACAAAAGCATTAAGTCAAAAACCCAATTCCAGCATCGGCATTGGGTTTTCTCTTTTAAAAGAGGGAAAAGCAGACGTATTTGCCTCAGCTGGAAATACGGGGGCTATGATGGTGGGATCGCTTTTTTCCGTAAAAACAATCCATGGAATTCAGAGACCGGCCATAGCAGGATTTGTCCCGCAGGTCGATGGCCATTACGCGATTATGTTAGACATTGGCGCTAATGCGGATTGTAAACCTGAGATGTTAGCCCAATGGGCGGAGTTAGGCTCCATTTATTTTGAATCAACCACTGGAAAATCAAACCCTCGCGTAGGATTGATGAATATTGGCGAAGAGGAACAAAAAGGGAGCATCTTGGCTCAGGGCACGCATGCCTTATTGAAAGAAAATTCTCACATTAATTTTATAGGAAATATAGAAGGAAAAGATTTATTTCGTAACAAGGCTGATGTGATTGTTACTGATGGATTTACCGGAAATATAGTCTTAAAAATGGGTGAGTCTATTTACAACATCATGAAGGAGCAGGGGATGATGAATGAATTTGTTGAGAATACCAATTATGAAAATTATGGAGGAAGCCCCATTATAGGCATTAATGGAAATGTAATTATAGCCCACGGAGCATCAAGCCCAAAGGCGATTAAAAATATGATTAAGCTTTGTAAATCAGTCGTTGACTCAAATGTATGCCAAAAAATTAAGGCAGAATTTGAGGAAAAATAACAAAACACATAGGAGGTCGAAGAGAACCATGCAAAATAAAATTAGTGCAGCCATTACAGGAGTTTCAGGATATGTTCCGGAGTATGTGCTGACCAATGAAGAATTAGAAAAGTTAGTAGAAACCAATGACGAGTGGATTACTTCAAGAACAGGAATTAAAGAAAGGCGCATTTTAAAAGGAGAAGGACAGGGGACTTCTGTGATGGCTGCCAAGGCAGTTTCAGACTTATTAGCCAAAACAAATACTAAGCCTGAGGAAATCGATTTGGTTATTTGTGCGACCGTTACCCCGGATTATTTTTTCCCTTCTGCATCCAATTTGATTTGTAAAGCAGTAGGCATTCGAGAGACTGCTTCATTTGATTTAGCTGCGGCCTGTTCGGGCTTTTTAAATGCCTTAGCTACTGGAGCCGTATTTATTGAATCAGGAAGATATAAAAAAGTAATCGTGGTGGGAGCGGATAAAATGTCTGCCATCGTAGATTATACGGATCGAACTACCTGCATTTTATTTGGCGATGGAGCCGGAGCGGTTTTATTGGAACCCAACGATGAAGGAGTAGGCGTTCAAGATTTTATTTTAAAGTCTGATGGAGAAGGTTGTGAGAGTTTAATGCAAAAAGGAGGAGGCAGCGCCTATCCGCCGACGCATGAAACCATTGATCAAAAATTGCATTACATACGCCAAGAAGGCCAGTCGGTCTTCAAATTTGCGGTGACTCGCATGGCCGATATTTCTGCCGAAATCATGGAAAGAAATCAATTGACCGGTGAGGATGTTCGTTTTTTAGTACCTCATCAGGCCAATAAACGAATCATTGACGCCACGGCGAGTCGAATGAATATTGGAGAAGAGAAGGTGATGTTGAATATTCAAAAATATGGAAATACCACCGCGGCCACGATACCTTTGTGTCTTTGGGATTATGAAAATCAATTAAAAAAAGGAGATAATTTAATTTTAGCAGCTTTTGGAGGCGGATTTACGTGGGCATCAGCGTATGTAAAATGGGCCTATGACCCCAAAAAATAAACAAGCATGGCAACTACAGCAGATATTAAAAACGGAATGGTGATTAAATTCAACGATGATTTATTTTCAATCATTGAGTTTTTACACGTAAAACCGGGAAAAGGTCCCGCATTTGTACGGACAAAATTACGCTCATTGAACACGGCAAGAGTGATCGACAATACCTTTAACTCGGGCGTGACCATTTATCCTGTCCGTGTGGAGCGTAGGAAATTCCAATTTATTTATAAAGATGAATTTGGGTACAACTTCATGGATAATGAGTCATTTGAGCAAATTCTATTAAATTCGAATTTAGTGATTATGGCAGATTTGATGAAAGAAGGCCAGGAGGTTGAGATTTTAATCAACACGGAAAACGAACAGGCTATTTCATGTGAATTGCCTCCGTTTGTTGAATTAAAAGTTACTTATACGGAACCCGGTGTTCGTGGAGATACGGCAAATTCACCCAAAAAACCGGCAACCGTTGAGACTGGAGCCACCATTACTGTTCCAATATTCATCGAACAAGACGAAATTATAAAAGTTGACACAAGAACCTACGCATATGCGGAGCGTGTAAAATAATTTTATCTACCTTTACACGCGTAAAATAATTTAAAAATGGATACTAAAGAAATACAAAGACTTTTAGATTATATAGCTAAATCACCATTAGCTGAGGTAAGCATCGAAACGGAAGGATTAAAAGTTTCCGTGAAGAAACATAGTACAATCGCACCTATGGTACAAATGGCTGCGGCTCCAGCTCCTACTCCTATCGCATATAGGGAAGAGGCTCAAGCCCCTACGGCACCAAGCATCTCCAGTACAGATCATTTATATACGGTCAAATCACCTATGATAGGTACATTTTACCGTTCGGCAGGCCCTGATAAAGAAAACTTTATTGAGGTCGGATCTATGATTGAACCAGGCAAAACGGTTTGCATGATCGAAGCCATGAAACTTTTTAATGAAATTGATTCAGAGGTTTCAGGTAAGATTGTTAAAATTTTGGTAGAAAATGCCACACCGGTTGAGTTCGACCAACCCTTATTCTTGGTAGAAATAGCATAATTTATGTTTAAGAAAATATTAATTGCGAATCGTGGGGAGATTGCCCTTCGGATCATTCGGACTTGTCGGGAAATGGGCATCCAAACGGTGGCTGTTTTTTCAACGGCAGACCGAGACAGTTTACATGTCCGTTTTGCAGATGAGGCCGTGTGTATCGGCCCACCTCCTAGCCGACAGTCATATTTAAGTATTCCCGCCATCATATCTGCCGCCGAAGTTACCGGAGCAGATGCGATACACCCAGGATATGGTTTTTTATCTGAAAATGCCGAGTTTTCAAGAATTTGTTCTGAACATGGAATCAAATTCATAGGTGCTTCAGCCGAAATGATCAACTCCATGGGAGACAAGGCAACGGCCAAAGACACCATGAAAAAAGCAGGAGTTCCTGTGATTCCAGGTTCTGATGGTTTGTTAGATACCGTAGAGGAAGCCATAGAATTAGCCAAAACCATTGTATACCCGGTCATCATCAAGGCAACTGCTGGGGGTGGAGGACGTGGGATGCGAATCATTCGGGAAGAATCTGAATTCCGAAAGTTATGGGATGATGCAAAAATGGAGGCTGCCGCCTCTTTTGGCAATGATGCAATGTACATGGAAAAGTTTATCGAGGAACCGAGACACATCGAAATCCAAGTGGTTGGCGATAAATTTGGCAAAGTATGCCACCTCTCAGAACGCGATTGTTCCATTCAAAGACGCCACCAAAAGTTATGTGAAGAAACTCCATCGCCTGCATTGACGGATGAACTTCGTAAAAAAATGGGGGATGCGGCTATTGCCGGTGCCACAGCGATCGGCTATGAAGGCGCAGGAACCATCGAATTTTTAGTGGATAAAAATGGAGATTTCTATTTCATGGAAATGAATACGCGAATCCAAGTGGAGCATCCGATTACGGAAGAAGTAACTGATTTTGACCTAATTAAAGAACAAATTAAAGTAGCCGCAGGTATCCCTATTTCAGGTCAAAATTATTTCCCGAAATTATTTGCCCTTGAATGTAGAATAAATGCGGAAGATCCGGGCAATGGATTTAGGCCTTCGCCAGGTAAGATTACCAATTTACATTTGCCGGGTGGACATGGCGTTAGAATCGATTCACATGTATATTCAGGCTATACAATTCCTCCTAATTATGATTCGATGATTGCAAAAGTAATTGTCAGTGGCCAAAGCAGAGAAGAAGTTTTACTTCGCATGAAAAGAGCCTTGCAGGAATTTGTCATTGAAGGAATTAAAACAACGATACCTTTTCATATTAGGTTGATGGATGATCCTGGATTCAAATCTGGCAAATTTACAACGGCTTTTATGGATACTTTTGATATGACAGGATTATAAATCCAATCATTTTGAAATCACTATTTTAAAGGAGGCTAAGGTCTCCTTTATTCATTTTTAGGCATAGGTTATATTTTTTATTAAAACATTTCAAAAGCATTTGCATATCACATTTTGATTTTCTAAATTTGCACTCCCATTTTTTCGATTGAATGCCCGTTTAGTTGTAAAATAGGTCATAATCAAATCTCTAGACATATTCCGTAGTCTGGTTGGAATTGATTCAAACAGTTAAATAATAATACAAGTGGATACTTTAAGTTACAAAACAATCTCCGCGAATAAGGCTACTGTAGAGAAAGCCTGGGTAGTGGTAGATGCTGAAAATCAAATATTAGGACGTTTGTGTTCTGAAATTGCGAAAATAATTCGCGGTAAGCACAAGCCTTCATTCACCCCACACGTAGATTGTGGCGATCAAGTGATCGTTATCAATGCGGAAAAGGTTCGTTTGACAGGAAAGAAAATGACCGACAAGGTTTACATCCGTCATACGGGTTATCCTGGGGGTCAACGTTTTTCTACGCCACGTGAAGTTTTGGTCAAAAATCCAAGAGGTGTAGTCGAAGCAGCTGTGAAAGGTATGTTACCAAAAAATCGTTTAGGTCGTGAATTATTCCACAACCTATTTGTATATGCGGGACCTGTTCATCCACATGCGGCTCAACAACCTAAAGAAATAAAGTTTTAACGGACAATATGATCCAAATTAGGATCAATCCTCAATCAAATGGTAGAAACATTAAATAAAATTGGTAGAAGAAAGACAGCGATAGCTCGTATTTCGATGACTCCTGGTCAAGGCCAAATTAAAATCAATGGTCGTACATTGGCTCATTATTTCCCTTCTGAAATTCTTCAGATTGTGGTTAATCAGCCATTCGCGCTAACAAATACGGCAGGTTCTTTTGATGTCACAGCCAGAATTGATGGTGGTGGAATTAAAGGACAAGCTGAAGCGTTACGTTTAGCTATTTCAAGAGCTCTTCAAACACAAGACTCTGAATTGCGTTCACCTTTGAAAAAAGAAGGTTTTTTAACACGTGATCCACGTATGGTGGAACGTAAAAAA
>JABMMK010000176.1 GCA_013205605.1 Cytophagales bacterium
TACTTTTTAAATGATGGCAATTATTTGGTATCTTTTATGATCGTTAAAGATAAATCTATCGTACTATTTAATTTTGAGGAGGTCTTTAATTTTGAAATAGCTGATTTTAGGGAGGATACTACTTGGTATGGTAAATGGCCAGGTTATGTTCGACCACAATTCGATTTTCCAATTCAACAAGTTTCTCAAATCATATAATGTTGCATGTAACTAAATCTTTTTTGCCTGATTTAAAACAATATGTAAAGTATTTGGAGAAAATTTGGGACACGCATCATTTAACTAATGATGGTCCTTTTGTTAAAGAATTAGAATATAAATTAGCCGAATTCCTTGAAGTAGAGAATTTTATATTTGTATCAAATGGCACAATAGCTCTACAGTTGGCCATTAAAGCTTTAAAGCTAAGTGGAAATGTTTTAACCACACCATTTTCCTACTGTGCCACGACAAATTCTTTAATTTGGGAAGGTTGTAATCCCGTATTTGTGGATATTGATCCTATTTCATTAACCGTTAATTCTGAACAAATAAAGTCTTTACCAGAACTTAATTCAATATCTGGAATTCTTACTACTCATGTTTATGGGAATTGTGGAGATCTTGAAAAACAAGAAAGCATCGCCCAGAAAATGGGAATTCCATTAATTTACGATGGAGCTCATGCTTTTGGAGTAAAATATAAGGGTAAATCGATTTTTAATTATGGAACTGTTAGTACTTGTAGTTTTCATGCTACTAAGGTATTTCACACCATTGAAGGTGGGGCAGTAATGACTAATGACTATAAATTAGCTCAAAAAATTAGAGGTATTAGAAGTTTTGGACATAAAAATGATGATTATTTTGATATAGGCATAAACGGTAAAAATTCAGAATTTCATGCAGCCATGGGTTTAATTAATTTTGATAATTTTCCTCACATTAAAAAACATAGAGAAATTTCTAGTTCTCTTTATGATTCTTTATTAAAAGATCCAATTATTAAATATGACTATAATTCTGAATTAGAGAGAAATTTCAGTTATTATCCCATTATTTTCAGCTCTGAAGAACAGTTATTACAAGTCACTGAAAAACTAAATAATTATCAAATTTATCCTAGACGTTATTTTTACCCCTCATTAAATAATTTGCCTACAGTATCAGGAAATGTGTGTTTAAATTCCGAAAATATATCTAAACGTGTTTTATGCTTGCCATTATCTTCAGATATTTCTGAAGATGATATCGTAAAAGTTTCATCTATTATTATGAGTTCACTTTAATTGAATCTCGATGTACTTGGTAATTTTTATTTCATTTATCTTATTGAATTATAAAATTTCTTCAAAAGTTTCAAACAAAACATTTGAAGAAATTATGGTTTTAGGATTCTTATTTTATTCATTTAGTATTATACTTACAGGCTATTTACTATCTGAATTTCATTTGTGGAACTCTCGAATTCTATGGTGTATAATTCCGTTTTTCTTTTCTTATTTTTTATATATTTTATTTAAAAAAAAGGTCTTTTATTCTGAGGTCATAGTAAAATCTGCCTTTAAAATAACAGGGAGCACAATTCAATCGATACATTTAGAATTTTCTAAAATGAATTTATTTGAAAGAATTATCTTCTCTATTCTTTTTTGGACAATCAGTATTCTTACTGTGTTGCAAGTGTATATAATCTTCAATAGTCCTCCCAATGAGTGGGACAGTATGACTGGACATTTAAATCGAATATTATACTTTTTAAATCAAGGTAGTACAGAGCATTTTATAGGTACTAATTTTAATATTGATACCTATCCAAAGAGCTTTTGTTCTATCCAAGTATACCCGTTTTTAATGAGTGGATATAATGAGCATTTCTTTAAACTGCCTAATTTCGGTTCTTTTTGGTTGATCTGTTTTGCTAGTTATGGTATATTAAAACAATTAGGGGCTTCATATAAATCTAGGCTATTTGGTAGTCTTATAGTCTTTTTGTCACCTAATATCATCATGCAATCTATATTAACTGATACTGATATTATTTTAGGAGGGTATTTAGTTAGTATTATTTATCTCATTTTAGCTTTTATAAATACTCAGAGACTCATATATGTATATTTTTTAGGCCTAGCCTTTGGTTTAGCTTTAAGCCATAAAATAACCTTTGTGTTTTCATTTATACCTCTTTTGATTATTTATCTATATTCATTTTATGCTACAGGTAAGTATCATATTTTGTACAAATTAAAGCACTTTTTTTACGCGCATTTATTAGGTATTATTTTCTTTGTTGCTCCTACAGGCTATATCGCAAACTACCTATACTACAATCATCCCATTGGCCCTGAAGTGGCCACTAAACATCAATCAGTTGAACGTGCCGGTAGTGTTAACAACTTAATAATCCAAGGCACGAGGAATGTAGTCAGGTATTCTTTTGATGTATTGAATTTAGACGGTTTAAGGAATTGGTCTATTGTGGAAGAAAAGCAGCTTTTGCTAAAGTCTAAATTGATCAAACTGGACCAATATTTTAATATAGGCTTAGAGAGTACGACTGATTTTACAATAATTCCTTTTAGTTTTAATCGAAGATTTGAATTTTATAATGGTAGTCCAATTTATGGTTCTATTTTTATCCTGTTGATATTGCCATCTATTTTTATATTCTTCAGAAGGCCAAATCTAACAAAAGGGATCTTTTTATTAGCTTTTATTTTACATTTCATAACCTTAGCATACTCCGCACCTTATGATCCATGGAAAGGCAGGTACATGATTAGTTCATTGATCTATATTGTACCTTTTTTTGTTTATATAGCAGATCATTTCTTTTATAATTCACCTGGGAGGGTAAGTAAATTTTTCTTCTTTTGTACCATTATATTAATTTCATTTTCTGCTTTGTCTACGATTGGTTTGAATCTCAGAGCTTTGCCTTTTGATGCCTATGGAAAAAAATCAATTTTCAGTTTGAATAGGACTGAAGCACTTACCGTGTCTAGACCTGATATAACATTGGCCTACGAAAATTTCGAAAAAATAGTTCCAGCTAACGCTGTAGTTGCTTTAGGGACAATTAATGACGACTATGAGTATCCATTGTGGGGTAAAGAATTTAAACGAAAGTTGATTCCTATTAATCCTTTTGGCCAAGGATTACAAAAGATTCCTAAGGAAGCTCAATATTTATTTTTTGCGTCTAGTGTCATTAAACCTTTAAATACAGACATTAGATTAGGAACACAATTGGATATGAAAAAGGGAATTATGGTTCCTGCAGAAGATTATTATTTAAGAAAATTATTTTAGGTTTTTTGTTTTTTCTTTTGGGCAGAGGGAAACAATATATTGTTTAAAATTAACCTATATCCAGGTGAATTTTTATGTAAGCTCAAGTCAGTATGTTCTTCATTAACAAAATGCTGATAGTCTTCAGGATCATGTCCTCCTAGAAAGCAAAAGAATCCTTTGCCTAAAGTGCCATACAAATATTTTACTTCTTCCAATTTTTGATTTTCTGCAAGTATAATAACATTAGGTTTGATTTTTGAAGTTGAAAAGGTAGTGGTTTGCCCCATGAATCCATGGATAATTTTCTCATGATTTTGATTTAACATGGAAGGTATTAAATCATTTTTTGAGGAAAAGTCATTTAATTCAAAATAATCTAAATCTTCCTGGATTTTCCTAGTTGAAAAATTAGGTGAGGCATCTATATCGGAGAATTCATTAACTCTTGGATTTGTATATATACTAAAATTAGTGAACGCCAAAGTTTCTTGGAATGTTAGGTTGCTATTTATATTATCTGACGTTGGATCGCCATCTAAACTATAATCGATTATATCTAATTCAGAACTGGCTAAGGATATATCAAAAGTGTCGGTAGCGGTACACATGGCAAACATATACCCTCCGCCAATAATAAATGATTTTAGCATTAAAGTGACTTTATTTTTCAAATTAGCCACTTTTTTAAACCCATTATTTTTAGCTACGTTTTTGTCCTCAATTAATTGATTTTGATACCATAATTGGTCTTTTTGCGTAAACATTTTACCCATTTGCCCGGTAAAATCTTCATGATGCAAATGTATCCAATCAAATTCTATAAGTCGACCATTTAATATATCTTGATCATATATAGTTTCAAAAGGTATTTCAGCATATCTCAAAGCTAACGAAACGGCATCATCCCAGGGAGAAGCGGATGATGGAGAATATAAAGCTATTCTGGCAAATTTATTTAAAATGACAACTTCTGAATTGCTTTCAATCGATCTAAGTTCGTTCAATAAAATAGTAGTTTCTTGATCTTTTAGTATCAAATAAGTTATGCCTTGACCCATTATTTTCCCAAATATATCATCATCATAATTGATTATAAATGAACCTCCTAAATAATTTAAGCACCATTTTATTTCATTTTGACCATTTTTCAAATGATTGTATACAATTCCATATGATTTTAAATGATTTTTTTGCGAGTTATCCATGGGTATTAAAATGCTTTTGGCGTTTAATCCATTGAATTTTAGCATAAATATGATTAATGGAAAAATAAGATACTTCATTGGTTTTTCTTCAAGTCAAATATGTAATAAATTGCAAGCTAAAATTATAATTTAGGTAACCAAAATGAATTTAAAAGAAAATGTTTTTGAGGGTTTAAGGTCTATAAAAAGTAATTTATTAAGAACCATTTTGACTGCTCTAATTATTTCGTTTGGAATAACTTCATTAGTTGGCATTTTAACTGCCATAGATGGTATACAAAGTTCTGTGGACAATTCTTTTTCAGGACTAGGAGCTAATTCATTTGACATTAGAAATAGAGCTACGATGCAAATTAGGAGGGAAGGTCAAAGGGAAAAAAAATTTAAAAATATTGATTATAGGCAGGCCTATCGATATAAAGTTTTATTTAAAGAAAAAGGAAATGTTTCTTTAAAAACGAATGTTTCGTTTAATGCTATTGCAAAATATCAATCAAAAAAAACAAACCCTAATTCCAGGTTAATGGCAATAGATGATAATTTTTTGGACTTAAAGGGTTATAAAATAAATATGGGCAGAGCTTTTTCAACGAATGAATATATCAATTCAATCAATGTTTGTATTTTAGGTGTCGATGTTATTGATCAACTATTTGAAAAAGAAAATCCGTTAAATAAAGAAATTATCGTTAGTGGTTTAAAAATGAAAGTCATTGGCATATTAACTAAAAAGGGAAATATGATGGGTGGGGGTGATGATCGAGTAATTATGGTTCCATTAGAGACAGGTAGAAAAATGGCCGTAGGGCGTCAATTAAACTTTGATATCACTACATCAACATTGCGAATCGTAAATTTTGATGATTTTATGGAAGAAGCGAGGGGAATTATGCGTAAGGTACGAATGGATCCCATTGGAAGAGGTGATTCTTTTTCCATTGATCGCTCTGATTCGATTGCAAAAAGTTTTGAAAGTATTACCTCCACATTGCGAGTAGGAGGCTTTGTTATTGGATTTATAACTCTTTTAGGAGCGGCAATCGCTTTGATGAATATTATGTTGGTATCGGTTAGTGAACGAACGCGAGAAATAGGTATTAGAAAATCGTTGGGTGCTACTCCTGCACGAATATTGCAGCAATTTTTAATTGAGGCGATCGTTATTTGTATCCTTGGTGGTATAGGCGGTATTTTAATGGCCATTCCTATTGGAAATTTAATAGCCCAAGCCATAAGTGCTGGTAAAGCCAGTTTTATTATACCTTGGTTATGGATGACCATTGGTATAATTATTTGTATACTAGTTGGCTTATTTTCAGGAATTTACCCTGCTTTTAAAGCTTCCGAAATGGATCCTGTGGAAGCTTTACGTTACGAATAGACTATTTAATCTTACATTAAATTTTGTAAAAGCGGATTTGAAAAGCTACTTTTGCATTGCAAATTTTTATTTATTTGCCCAGATGGCGGAATTGGTAGACGCGCTGGTCTCAAACACCCGTGGGTGCAAGCCCGTGCCGGTTCGACTCCGGCTCTGGGTACAGCCTCTCAAGACATTGAGAGGCTTTGCCTTTTATTGCATAATGGAAAGTTCCTGCTTCCAACTCTCATAGTAATCCATGGTTTTGTTTTTGTTTTGGTCTGGCTGTACCTCAGAGAGTACTTTAATTGAATTTATACCATCTTGTACAGAGGAGTAGAATTTCGAACCTATACCAGCACCTAAAGCAGCACCATAAGCTCCATCCGATTCTAAAAGCTGAATAGACACATTAGATGCATTTACGATGGTGGATGAAAAAATAGAACTTAAATACATGTTTGAAAAGCCAGCCTTTATTTTTTGTGGAACTATGCCTGATGAGTTTAATAACTCTAAACCATAAACCATCGAAAAGGCAATTCCTTCTTGGACTGACCTAGATATTTCATTTTTTTGATGGCGATTAAAATCTAAATGTCTAAAACTTCCGCCAATAATTTTATTATTAAAAATTCTTTCAGCTCCATTTCCATATGGGAAACACATTAAGCCCTTGGAACCTATTTCAGATTGATTAGCGTAATTATTTAAGTCGGTGTAACTATAAGTCGGGAAAAAATTATCTTTTAACCACCTATTTAAAATACCTGTTCCATTGATACACATCAGAACACCTATTCTGCGTAATTCTTTCGAATAATTAACATGTGCAAAGGAATTAACTCGACAGTTTGGATCATATTTTAATTCTGAACTAATCCCATATATAACTCCAGATGTACCTGCCGTGGTGGCAATTTCCCCTGGTTCTACAACGCCAAGCGATAAAGCATTATTGGGTTGATCACCTGCTTTGTATGTGATTTTCAAATTGGCAGATAGGCCTAATTCAGAAGCCATTGAACTACTGATTTGACCATGATTTTCAAATACTTGTTTGATTTCTGGAAATAAGGAAATATCAAAATGATAATAATTCAACAACTCTTTAGAAATTTCATTTTTAGTGAAATCCCAAAATATACCTTCTGATAATGCCGATATAGTTGTAGTTAATTCATTTGTAAATTTATAAGAAATATAATCTCCTGGTAATAACACATGTTCTATTTTCTCATAAATAAGAGGTTCGTTTTCTTTCACCCATGCTAGTTTTGAAGCGGTGAAATTACCAGGGGAATTTAATAGATTTTTTAATATTTCTTCATTCCCTAAAGCTTCGAAGGCTTGGTCACCTATATTAGCAGCCCTTGAATCACACCAAATGATTGATGGTCGTAAAACTTGTTTATCTTTATCTAAAATAACTAAACCATGCATTTGATATGAAATTCCGATAGCTGAAATTTCTAATGGATTATATTTTTTTGTGGCATTTGCCATTTTGATAACTTGCATAACGCAATACCACCAATGCTCCGGATTTTGCTCAGCAAAACCTGGGGAGACTGAAATTATTTCATTCTCGGTTTCTGGAAAAGAACATGTGTATATTACTTTTTTTGTAGATGCGTCTACTACACTTAATTTTATAGATGAGGTGCCAACATCAATCCCACATAAAAGCATAATTAGATATGTTAAAAATTAGAATAAAAAATCATAGGGTTAACAACCACTTTCAATTGTCTAATATAAGAATAAATGTTTTACCTAAAGAAATATTTGCTTTAATAGGGAAAAGTGGAAGCGGAAAAAGTACTGTGGCAAAATTAGCTGTAGGTTTATCGCAAGATGAATTTTGTAGTATTCAAATAAATGGAATAGAATTAAATGATCATAACGAAAGACTAATTCCTCAATTTTTTAAAGCAGGTTATTTGCCACAAAACTTACATTTAAAACCTTTTCATACGGTATTAGATTTTTTAAATATTATTTTTCAAAAATCAATTTCACCCCAAAAAGAAATTATTCGATATGTTAAGATTTTTCATTTGCAAAAAATATTGAATACTCAAGTGACTTATTTGTCTGGAGGAGAAAAACAAAAATTAGGTATTTTAAATGCCATCAGTGAACCCATTGAATATTTAGTATTAGATGAACCATTTAGTCAATTAGATACTGAACAAAAATTGGAATTTGCTTTAATTATTAAAGAGATTATTGAATTAAAAAATATCCCTTGCCTTCTAATAAGTCATGATTTATCAGATGTCTTAAAACTAAGTCATTCCATAGGAATCATTCATCAAGGGAAAATAATTTTGAATGGAGATATTCAAAAATTAATCAAGAGCCAAAATGAAATTGTCATTAATCTGAGAAATGCTTTGTTTCACTGGCACGATTCAAATCATTTTACTATTGAAAATTTGAAAAAGCTTTAAATTTTAGCGCATTTCCTGTGGTAATTTTTATGATTTCACCAACCTGTACTTCAAATAAATCAGCCAATTTTTGTGCAATCAGTTTTATGTATTGTGGATGATTCGTTTTTCCTCTAAATGGAACAGGTGTTAAGTAGGGGGAATCCGTTTCTAATACTAAATATTTTAAATCTATATGTTTTATACTTTCAAATAGGTTTGTGTTTTTGTAAGTAATGACTCCACCAATACCCAACGAATATCCTAATTGAGTTAAACGCGTAGCTTCCGAAGCATCTCCCGAAAAGCAATGTATTATTCCTGTTAATTGGCTAAACTCTTTATTACTGAGAATTGAAATTATGTCGGCATATGCTTTTCTACAATGTATGTCAACCCAAATATTTTTATCCAATGCCCATTGACATTGTGTTTCAAATGCGTCGATTTGTTCTTTCCTATAAGTTACATCCCAATAATAATCTAAACCAATTTCACCAATAGCTAAAAACTTAGATTTGTCTAAATATGACTTTAATATAGCCAGTTGATCTAAATAATCAGTTTTAACGTAGGTTGGGTGCAAACCAATCATGGGCTTGCATATATTTGGGTACGATGTTGACAATTTTAATAGTGATTCTAAAGTTTCAACATCGCAATTAGGCAACCATACTTCATTGATCCCTGCCTCAATAATTTGATTAATATTAGTTTCTATATCTAATGTGAATATATCATCATATAGATGTGCATGCGTGTCAATCATAAGGTTTTAAATTGATAATTATTTTGTGTACCATATTTTAATATGGGTTCAAGAATATTGACTAATACAGGAAATGCCTTTTGACTATCATGAAAAATCAAAATTGAACCATTAGTAATATTTTTTTTAGCCGATTTTATAATCGAATTTGGGTTATTTTTAGGATTGTAATCACCTGTAATGAAAGTCCACATATAAATTTTTGTGTGATGAATTAATTGGCCATAAATAAAACTATTAATTCTGCCATATGGTGGCCTAAAACCTACAGAATGAGTCCCAAGGTTGCTAATAATATCTTCGCATTGTGAATATTCATCGAAATAATCTTTAGAGGAAACGTGCCAAGAATTTATATGATTCATTGTATGATTACCAATTTTATGACCATCGATTAATATTTTCTTGGCCAATTCCTGATTTGATACTATATTTTTACCAATGCAAAAAAAAGTAGCTTTTGCTTTATATTTGGTAAGAAGATCTAAAACATAATTAGTAATTTCAGGGGTAGGGCCATCATCAAAAGTTAAATAAATAGTTTTTTCTATTTCTAATTCATTTATTTTCCAAATAAGTTTTGGGAATATAAACGTTAAGACTTTAGAGATTTCATTAATAAACATGAATTAGAATTATATGTCGCAAATTACTAGTTCCACTTCAGAAAAAATAATTTTAGGGATTGATCCTGGAACTAGATTTTTAGGATATGGTTTGATTAAAATTACCAAAGAAAAAGTAACCATTCTTCAATATGGTGTTTTGAATTTGACTAAATATACCACTCAGGGAGCTAAGTTTCTGAAAATTCATGAAAGGGTATTGGGGATTTTAGAAGAATTTTTGCCCGATGAAATAGCCATAGAGTCTCCATTTTTTGGAAAAAATGTCCAATCGATGTTAAAATTAGGTAGAGTCCAAGGAATGATCATGTCGTTGGCCTTTTCTAAAAGTATTCCTATTTCGGAATATGAGCCCAAAAAAATCAAACAATCTGTCACTGGAAATGGAAACTCATCTAAAGAACAAGTAGCTAAAATGGTCGAGGTTATTGGCAATATAAAATTAGATGCAAAGCTATTTGATGCGACAGATGCTCTAGGAATAGCGATTTGTCATCATTTTCATAATAACAATATAACATCCACTATTAAAGGGACTAAAAAAGGTTGGGGTGCTTTTGTCAACGAAAATCCGTCAAGAGTTAAATAACTGATTTCATTTGTATTTGTAATTCTTTAATTGAGTTCGTAGGAGAATAACACGTATCACCGATGCATAAATAAAAATTATACTTGTCTTGATGTAAAATAGGTATATAATATATCATGGTTTTATCGATAGGGAAATCTGTGCCCTTTAGTTGGTCAATGTGGATAAAATTAGCATTGTATTTGATTAGAGCTTTTGGATATTCAATGTAATCTCCATATATTTTTAACCAATTCGAGAAATATAAAGGGTTGCTTAATGCTGATTCCATTATATTTTCAAGCATTTCTTTAGCTTTTAAAGTATACGCTGGAACTTGATTTATGAACCCAATTTTAAATAAACATTCACATAAAATAGAATTAGATGATGGCATAACAGAATCATTTATTTCATATTTATCCGCAATAAGTTTCTCCGATTTATTTGAATAATAATTATAAAAAACTGTTTGGGACTTATTAGTTTTGAAATTTTCAAGTATATCGATTAAACAATTATTGGCCTTGTTAATGTAAGCAATATCACCACTTATTTCATATAGATCTATATACGCTTTCGTAAGAAAAGCCATATCATCTAAAAAGGCAATTATAGGTTTTGATGAATATTTAACTTGGTGTAAATAGGTTTCATTAATCATAAAATGATTTTCAATTTGTTTTATGATTGTCTTTGCCAATTCTAAATAAGCATAATTGTTAAAAGTGTTGTATGCATAAATCAGAGAAGATACATATATGGCGTTCCATGATAATATTTGTTTCGTATCGGTATTAGGTTTGATACGAGTTGATTTTGCATTTTTTAATATTTCTAATTGAGTACTAAATTGTTGATTACTGATCGGAGAATTTTTGAAAAGTATATTATTATTGTTCTCCCAATTCCCATTAGAAGTTATTGAAAAGTGGTTATAAAAATCTTGATTATTTTTATAAGGTATTATTGAATTAAGTTCCTCAAACTCCCAAGTATAATATTTGCCTTCTTCACCTTCGCTATCTGCATCAATGGAGGAAAAGCATAGCCCATTATCTCCTTTTAGTTGTTCATTTATAAAATGAATGGTATTCGAAACAACTTCTTTATATAGATCAATATTAGTTTTTGAATAAGCATGTGAATAGGTTTTTATTAATTGGACATTGTCATAAAGCATTTTTTCAAAATGAGGGCAAAACCATTCTGAATCTACTGAATACCTAGAAAATCCTCCTTCAATTTGGTCATAAATGCCACCTTGTGCCATTTTTTGCAATTGAATATTGTAGAGTTCATTGACACCTAATTTCAGATATTCACTATTAGGTAAATTGATTAAAAAATCGACCAAACAGGGTAAAGGAAATTTAGGGGCCTGCTTAATTCCGCCAAACACAGGATCGAAAAATCCTTTAACTTTTTGAAATGCTTTTTCTAACTGCGTAGATTGAGCGTCTATATTGATTGTATTGAATGATAAATTGTTGTCATTTAAGCTTTCTGAAAATCCATCTGCCGAATTATTTAATTCTGTTCTATTGAATTTAAATGCTTCATCTACTGATTTTAAAATAGATATCCAATTTTTCTTAGGATAGTAGGTTCCGCCATAAAATGGTTTTTTATTTGGTAATAAAAATACATTTAGTGGCCAACCACCCCTAATTCCCATTTTTTGAACGGCCTCCATGTAAATCATATCTAGGTCAGGGCGCTCTTCTCGGTCAATTTTAATATTAATAAAATGCGCATTCATTAGATCAGCAACCTCATGATCCTCAAAAGATTCATGCTCCATTACGTGACACCAATGGCATGCCGCATAGCCAATGCTAATAATGATTGGTTTATCTTCTACGATTGAACGTTCAAGAGATTCATCATTCCAAGCCTCCCAATGTACGGGATTGTCTTTATGTTGGAGTAGATAGGTACTTACTTCATTTATTAGTTTATTCATTAGTATAAAAATGTATTTGTATTTTTGAACAAATTTTTAATATGTTAGAAAGTAGAGATTTCGTCATTAGTCCAGCGATTGCTTATTCACCAGAACAATTACATCAATTCTTGTTGTCTGAATTGGGTGCAAATCTATTGAATAATAGTCAATATCGAATTGAAAAGATTTCACTTGACGCGAGAAATAAAAATATAAAGGCACTTATGAAAATAGGCCTATACAATATAGATTATAATTTTGCGTCAGAACTTGAATCTATATTACCTAAATTAAAAAAGAACAGTAAAAGAGTCATTGTCATTGGAAGTGGCCCTGCTGGCATATTTGCATCTCTTAAATTAATCGAATTAGGATTTAGACCAATCATATTAGAAAGAGGTAAAAATGTTCGCGATAGAAGGCGTGACATCGCGGCAATTAATAGATTTAACATCGTTGATTCAGATAGTAATTATTGTTTTGGAGAGGGTGGTGCTGGTACTTATTCGGATGGAAAATTATATACTCGCAGTAAGAAAAGGGGGGATATCAATTATGTGCTTAAAAAATTTGTTAGTTATGGAGCTGATAAAAATATTTTATATGAAGCCCATCCGCACATAGGGACGAATAAATTACCTATGATTATTTCTTCCATGCGCAATGCTATTATTGAAGCAGGAGGGGAGTTTCATTTTGAGCATCGAGTAACAGATTTACTTATTCGGAATAAATCAATTATTGGCTGTCAAACTAATTCCAAAGATACCTTTTTAGGAGAGGCTACCTTGTTGGCTACTGGTCATTCTGCTCGAGATATATTTATATTATTACAAAGCAAAAATATTTTAATTGAAGCAAAATCTTTTGCCATAGGAGTTCGAATAGAGCATTTACAAAACTTTATTGACAAAAGTCAATATAAATTTAAAGACAGACCTGACTATTTGCCACCCGCATCTTTTAGTTTAGTTTCCAAAACGATTTACAAAGGAAGTGAAAGAGGTGTATTCTCATTTTGTATGTGTCCTGGAGGATTTATTGTTCCATCGGCTACCAATCAAAACCAAGTGGTCGTTAATGGAATGTCACCTTCGAGGCGTGATTCTAAATTCTCAAATTCAGGTATTGTCGTTAGTATTTTACCTTCAGATCTTTCATCATTTTCCCATTTCGGTCCATTAGCAGGTGTGCAATTCCAAGAAGAATTAGAGAACAGGGCAAATGTTTTGTCTGGCGGGACACAAAAAGCCGTATCCCAACTGACAAGTGATTTTATAAAAGGTAAATCGAGTAATGAGGTTTTAGATACCTCCTATATTCCGGGTTTAATTTCTGGAGATATTCGAGAAATATTACCTGATTTTATTTCAGAACCTTTATCTATGGGACTTCAAGATTTTAATCGAAAAATACCAGGATTTTCTAGCCATATGGGTCAATTGATTGGCCTAGAAAGTCGTACATCTTCTCCAGTCAAAATCCCTAGAGATCCAGAATCATTAGAACATATTGAAATCAGTCATTTATATCCATGTGGTGAGGGGGCTGGCTTTGCAGGTGGAATAATGTCTGCAGCTTTAGATGGTATTAATTGCGCGGTTGCTATCGCTCAAAAATTAAAATAATTCATGCATAAAGAATTTGATCAGTTATGGTTTTTAAATGATAAAGTTTCTAAGGACTTAACTATTCAAAATAACGCGACTAAAGCAGCCGTTGTTGTGATTATTTATAAAAAAACTAAGGGTCAAAGCGTACTGTATTTAATTGAACGTAATACATATGATGGTCATCACAGTGGTCAAATGGCTTTACCCGGAGGTAAAATGGATGATGTGGATGCCAATTTAATTGATACAGCTTTACGTGAAGTGCATGAAGAAATAGGGGTTATTTTAGAATCTGATCAATTATTTCCTTTGACACCACAATGGATTCATGTTTCAAACCATTGGGTGCAACCATTTTATATAATTCTTCGCGAAAAGCCAATTTTTACTTTAAATAAAAGAGAAATAAATTGTATTTTTGAAATACCAATTTCATTATTTCAGGATTCCAATATTTTAGCTTTTCATGAGTTAAAGATTTTAGGAAAAAATGTTATTTCGCCTAAATATTTGAATGATGGTAAAGAAATTTGGGGAGCTACTGCGATTATTTTATATCAGTTGTTTCTAAGAAGGGATACTAAAATTAATTTAGATTAAAATATGAATGATTCATTAGAAGGTGCTTTGCAGGAACAAATTGCGGTTGCGGGGATGTATGAAAATTGGTTCTTGGAATACGCTTCTTATGTTATTTTAGAAAGGGCAGTTCCCGCCATAGAAGATGGATTAAAACCAGTTCAAAGACGTATTTTACATGCGTTAAATGAAATGGATGATGGCCGATTTAATAAAGTGGCTAACGTTATTGGACAAACCATGCAATATCATCCTCATGGAGATGCCTCCATCAATGATGCCATTGTTAATTTGGGTCAAAAAGAATTGCTTTTTGATTGCCAAGGCAACTGGGGAGATGTTAGAACAGGGGATAGTGCAGCCGCGGCTAGATATATTGAGGTTCGCTTATCAAAATTTGCGAACGATGTAGTATTTAATAATCAAACTACCCACTGGCAATTGTCATATGA
>JABMMK010000177.1 GCA_013205605.1 Cytophagales bacterium
GACGTCACTTCAAAAAGTCGTTCAGTCCCAAATTTCTCTACACAGAATGATGCCATTGCAGATCCATAGACAATAGCCTTGCGCATATTTTCAAATGATATATCGTTGGTTTGTGCGAGATAACCTATGAATCCGCCAACAAAAGTATCTCCCGCACCTGTAGGGTCAAAAACCTCTTCTAAAGGTAATGCTGGGCAATAAAACATCTTCGTATCTTGGAATAATAAAGCACCATGCTCGCCTTTTTTGATGATTAGCGTTTTGGGACCCATTCCCATAATCATTTTAGCTGCAGTCCTTAAAGAATACTGACCTGATAATTGGCGCGCCTCTTCGTCATTGATGCACAAGACGTCGACCAATTTAAGTACTTTCTTTAAATCGTCCATCGCCACATCCATCCAAAAATTCATGGTATCCATCACCACTAGCTTGGGTCGATTCTTTAATCCTTGAATAGCCTCAATTTGAACTTGGGGTGTTAAATTACCCAACATCAAAAATTCACAATCTTGGTAACTATTCGGTATCATCGGTTTAAAATCCGCTAATACATTTAAATCCGTCACCAAGGTATCACGCGAATTCATATTATTGTGATATTTGCCCGCCCAAAAAAATGACTTCTCCCCTTTTTTAATTTGTAAACCATCCAAATTAATTCCTTTTGAGATCAAAGAATCCATGTATTCTTGGGGAAAATCATCCCCTACCACGGCAACTACATTGACCTGAGGAAGAAAAAATGCTGCTGATAAAGCAATATAAGTGCAAGATCCACCAATGATTTTATCAGTTTTTCCATAAGGAGTTTCTAGGGCGTCGAACGCTACGGTTCCAATTGTTAATAAGCTCATTTTACATGTATTTAGCCTACTTTAGGACAACGACTAAAGGGCTGGTTAGGATTAAATAAATAACGGTAAGTAATAAATGTTTTATCATTAGTTGCTCCCAACTGGGAAACAAAACGCATCATTTTGGGATTAAAATCACCGACCCAATTCATGTCCATGGTCGTATATGGATAGAAAGGGTTTTCTCTGGCAGCCGTTCTAAAACGCAAGGCAATGGCAGATTCAACGCCCTTTCCTTGATGTTCAGGAACCACGCCAAAAATAACACCACAGGTTCTAGTTAAGACGCCCCTACTTTTTAAAAGTAAAAATTTTATCTTTCCCCATGTATCCAATTTACCATGTAAATGTTTGACAATTTGATTCAAATCGGGGATCACAATAAAAAATGCAACAGGCTCATCAAGTTCAGAATAGGCAAACCAAAGTAATTGTTCGTCAATTATGGGCTTCATTTGCCTCACTAATTTCTGAGCTTGCTCGGAAGTCATTTCACTGACACCCGGAAATTTTGCCCATGCCGCATTATAAATAATTTTAAAATCTTCCGCATATTTAGCGAGATTAGACTTTTCTATATGCTTAAAATTATAATTGGGATTTTGATAAATTCGCTGGGCCTTTTCCTCAATTCCGGCAGTAACATTGGCTCCCCGAATGGAAGAAACATAGACATATTGTTGGAAATAATCTTTAAACCCAAAATTTTCAAAAAATGAAATATAGTATGGCTTAGTCCATGGCATCTTATAGGTGGGTTCAAACTCCCATCCTTTAATCATTAATCCCCAAAAGCTATCGCGTTCCCCAAAATTAATGGGACCATCCATGCCCTCAAATCCTTTTTCATTTAGCCAATTCTTACACGCATCAAACAAAATTATGGCAGCGTTTTCATCGTCAATCACCTCAAAAAATCCCATGCCAGCCATTTTGAGATTACTTTTATCGGGTTCTGTATTTTCATAAAAGGTAGCTACTCGACCGATAGGATTTTGATTTTCGTCAAATAAAATCCATCGAATGGCCTCTCCTTTTTTTAAATGAAAATTTTTATTGGGGTCAAAAATAACTTCAATGTCCTGATCTAAAGGCCTTATCCAATTCGGGTCACTCGCATATAAAGAAACCGGGAACTCCAAAAACGTTCGCTTAAGGATCTTATCTCCTCCTACTTCTTTTAATATCATGTAATCAATCAAATGAGTTTATAAAGATAATATATTTTGGCTCCAATCTCCGTAACGTGTTTATTTGATTCGACTAAGCAATAATAGTTTTGGTGATTTAAAAGAATCGCAGTAATTTTAATACCTTATATAAATTTCTATATAAGGACCGAAATAGTCTAGATGCAGCCATTAAAATTATATAATACACTCAGCCGTGAAAAGGAAGTTTTTGTAGCGCTCAACGCGCCACATGTGGGTTTGTATGTTTGTGGCCCGACTGTTTACAACTATGTGCATTTAGGAAATCTTAGGACATTTACTTCATTTGATATTTTATATAGATACTTAAACCACATAGGCTATAAGGTTCGATATGTAAGAAACATCACAGATGTAGGACATTTAGTGGGCGATGGGGACGAAGGAGAGGATAAGATTGGCAAAATGGCCAAATTGGAAAAGCTAGAGCCCATGGAAATTGTTCATCGCTATACGCAAGATTTTCATCACGTTTTACAAACATTTAATTTATTACCTCCAAGTATTGAACCTTCTGCCACGGGGCATATTGTTGAGCAAATAGAGACTACACAAAACCTTTTAAATAAAGGCATCGCCTATGAATCCAATGGCTCTATTTATTTTGATATAGAATTATATAATAAACAAGGGGGTGATTATGGAAATTTATCGGGTCGGATTTTAGACGATTTACTGACTGAAACGAGAGATTTAGACGGTGTTGGAGAGAAAAAAAGTCCTTTGGATTTTGCCCTTTGGAAAAAAGCATCCCCGGAACATATCATGCGCTGGAATTCTCCTTGGGGAGAAGGATTTCCTGGTTGGCACCTTGAATGTACTTGCATGAGTCATAAATATTTAGGCAATAAATTTGACATACATGGAGGTGGAATGGACTTAAAATTCCCACATCATGAGTGTGAAATTGCACAGGCCACAGCTGCCTATGGTGAAGCCCCCGTCCGATATTGGATGCATACCAATATGCTTACTGTAAATGGCCAAAAAATGAGTAAATCTTTGGGTAATTCCTTTTTACCCAAAGAATTGATTACTGGAAATCACCCATTATTAGAGCAGGCATATAGTCCCATAACCGTTCGCTTTTTTATGCTGCAATCGCAGTATCGAAGTACGTTAGATTTTTCAAATGAGGCCTTAAAAGCATCACAGAAAGGATATAAGCGAATTGCAAATGGGTTAAGAATCATCAAAAAAATGGATTACCCTGGAGACATTTCCATGCAGGTCGACTCCGACCAAGAAGCGGACATATTAAGTTCCATTCAGGGATGTTACGATGGGATGAATGACGACTTAAACACCGCTGTGACGATTGCGCATTTGTTTAATTTGTTGAAAAAAATAAATCAATTGCACACGGGAACACTTGCGTTTGAGTCCATAAGCCCAAGCACCTTTGAAGCTTTAAAAATAAATTATGTTCTCTTTTTAGAAGAAATATTAGGTTTGACGATGGAAACTCCGGAAAACTCAGACATGTTAATTGACGGCTTACTATCTTTGTATAAAGAATTTAAGGACCAACGAAAATATGATAAGGTGGATGAAATAAGGGCTACATTCAAATCAATGGGCCTTATTATTAAGGATATGAAAAACTCAATTGATTGGGGATTTGAAGAATAAAAATATGTTTAGAAACTTAACACCTACCGTTCGTAATTTAATCATCGTTAATATTGTTCTTTTTTTAGGAAAAGGAGCCTTACCCGAAGATTTGTTTACGTTACACTATTTTCAAGCAAGAGATTTTTATTTCTTCCAGGTGGTCACGTACATGTTTGTTCATGCAAATTTTATGCATCTATTGAGTAATATGTTTGGGCTTTTTATGTTTGGATCATTGCTTGAAAGAGTTTGGGGCGCCCAACGGTTTTTGTTTTTTTACTTTTTCTGCGGCATTGGCGC
This sequence comes from Cytophagales bacterium, assembly GCA_013205605.1. GTDB lineage: Bacteria > Bacteroidota > Bacteroidia > Cytophagales > Spirosomataceae > Aquirufa. The sequence continues at coordinate 3,983 of JABMMK010000177.1, forward strand.
TGGATTATTGTACATGGGCATTCAGCATTTTATTGATTTCGCAGATTTCAGAAGGGCAACCGAATTGGTTTTATCCAATCCGAGTTCATTTAATTTGACGGACTATGTTCAGCATTTTAGCGTCATCAATCCTATTGAACCTGTTAATTCAGATTGGGTCAGGACTAATTATGCCGAGTTTATAAACCGAAGTGTTGTTGGCGGAGCATCAGGGGCTATTTTCGGAATTTTAATGGCTTTTGGTTATTTATTTCCAAATTCAGAAATGTTTCTTTTCCCGTTGCCCATTCCAATTAAGGCTAAATATTTTGTGAGTTTTTATGGATTATACGAACTTTATCAGGGAATACAGCAAAGTGAAGGAGATAATGTGGCACACTTCGCACATATCGGTGGAATGATTTTTGCGGTCATTCTTTTAAAATATTGGGGTACTAAAAGAAATACATTTTTTTAATATGAAAAGTATTTGGTTCGATATAAAAATGATTTTTAACAGTCCTAATCAAGGACTAAAAAAGCTTATTGCTTTTAACATTTTTATATTTCTTGGTTTGATGTTAGGCAAAGTCATGCTTATTTTGGCAGGCCACGAAGAAATATTTTCAGCTACATTAGAACATTTAACATTATCGTCAACGCCCATAATTGTACTTAAAGAGCCTTGGACAGTATTTACTTACTTCTTTATTCATATTGAATTATTCCATCTGCTTTTTAATATGATGTTCCTTTTTTGGTTTGGAATAATTATTCAAGACTTTATAGGTTCCGAACGAATCGTTAAATTGTTTATTTGGGGTGGATTATCAGGGGCGGTTGCTTATTTGCTTTTAGTGAACAGCTTCTCTTATTTTATTTTAAAAGGGCCGACCTACCTAAATGGGGCGTCAGCTGGTGTATTTGCCATTGTGGTTGCTGCGGCAACCATTAAGCCCACTTATCGCATTCATTTGTTTTTTATTGGCGATGTGCAGATTAAATATGTGGCTGCATTTTACCTTATATGGTCTTTCATTGAAACTACCGGGACGAATGCCGGAGGTAATATTGCTCATTTAGGTGGTGCTTTAATGGGTTTTATGTATGGATATTATTTTCAACTCCCGCAAAAAAAGAATGTTTTTGTCAAAGAAGAAAAAGTATTTTCTTTTGTAAAAGTGGCTCAAAAAAGAATTTATGAATCTGTGAATGAACAGGATAATCAAGAAGTTGTAGAAGAAGAGCTGAACCAAATTTTAGATAAAATTTCTAAATCTGGGTATGATAGTTTGAGTAAATACGAAAAAAGAAGGTTGTTTAAAGCGAGTCAAAAAAACGAATAAGCCTAAAAACATTTTTACCTTTATATTGTTTGATATTCACCTTCGGGTAATTTTAATTTTTAATTTATGCAATTCAAAGCTGGTCCATTATTGAGTAAAATACATTCTCCAGCAGATCTAAGGAGTCTTTCCCCGTCAGAATTGCCTAAAGTTTGTGAAGAATTAAGGCAGTTTATCATCGATCATGTTTCAGTTAATGGGGGGCATTTTGGGGCTTCTCTGGGAGTAACTGAATTAACCGTAGCCCTACATTATGTTTTCAATACTCCTGAGGACCAATTAGTATGGGATGTTGGGCATCAAGCTTATGGGCATAAAATACTTACCGGAAGGAAGGATGTTTTTCATACAAACCGACTTTTAGGAGGTATCAGTGGGTTTCCAAAAAGATCCGAAAGTATTTTTGATACGTTTGGTGTTGGGCATTCTTCTACCTCTATTTCAGCCGCTTTAGGAATGGCGGTGGCATCTCGTTACAAAAAAGAATTTCAAAAGCAACATATTGCCGTTATAGGGGATGGATCGATGACTGCCGGAATGGCGTTTGAAGCGATGAATCACGCAGGAGATATTCCAAACAATATGCTGATTATCTTAAATGATAATTGCATGGCCATAGACCCTAATGTGGGCGCATTGAAAGAGTATTTAACAGATATTAGAACATCTCATACCTACAACAAGGTGAAGGATGACGTATGGAATTTGTTGGGAAAAATGTCAAAATTTGGTAAATCAGCCCAAGAAATTGTATCCAAAATCGAAAATGGACTAAAAGCCACATTATTAAAGCAAAGTAATTTATTTGAGTCATTAAATCTTAGGTATTTTGGCCCCATTGACGGCCATGATATAGGATATTTAACCACTGTGTTAAACGATTTGAAAGATATTCCTGGGCCTAAAATATTGCATTGCATTACGACAAAAGGGAAGGGGTATAGTTTAGCCGAGAAAGATCAAACCTTATGGCATGCTCCAGGAAAATTTGATAAATTAACTGGCGAGATTCATAAAAAGACTTTTGATAATCCTCAGCCGCCTAAATACCAAGAGGTTTTTGGGCACACCCTATTAGAGTTAGCAGAAAAGAATCCCAACATTATGGGGGTAACACCTGCGATGCCATCTGGATCTTCCTTAAATATTATGATGCGTGAAATGCCAGATAGAGCATTTGACGTGGGTATCGCCGAGCAACATGCCGTTACATTTTCTGCAGGATTAGCTACACAAGGTCTTACCGTTTTTTGCAATATTTATAGTTCATTCATGCAAAGAGGGTACGACCAAGTCGTTCATGATGTTTGTTTGCAAAAATTACCGGTAATCTTTTGTTTAGATCGTGCTGGCCTTGCAGGCGCAGATGGTCCGACGCATCATGGACTTTACGACTTCGCTTTCATGAGGGCTCTCCCTAATATGATTGTAGCCGCACCTAGGAATGAGCAGGAACTTAGAAATATGATGTTTACAGCTTCCTTAGACTCATTTAAAGAGCTGAATCAAGCCATTACGATTCGTTATCCTAGAGGTGAAGGTGTGATGCCGGCGTGGAGAACTTCGTTTGAAAAAATTGAAATTGGCACAGGTGTAGAACTAATTAAAGGAGAAAATGTAGCCATATTAAGTATTGGTCATATTGGGAATGAAGCACAAAAGGCAGTCGAATTGGCCCAACAAAAAGGTCTAAATCCGGCATTGTATGATATGCGTTTTGTCAAACCCCTTGACGAGCGATTGTTGCACGGTATTTTCAAAGCATTCAAAACCATCATAACTGTCGAGGATGCAGCGATTCAAGGAGGTTTTGGATCTGCCATTGCCGAGTTTATGGTAGACCATCAATATCAATCCAAAATAATCCGCCTAGGAATTGCCGACCTGATTGTTGAGCATGGAGAACAAAAAGAACTTTATGAGTTTTGTGGAATCGACTCAACCAGCATTTTAGCCAAAATTTTACAAGAATATCCTATAAAAACCAAGGTAATCAATACTCACAAGTCGATTGATTAAATTCGAGTTTGGTAATTTAAATCAAATAGTACTTTTCAAAGAAATTATCCATACCTTTGCACCTTAAAATTTACGAGCCTTCATTTTATGCAAAGCATCCGCAACATTGCCATTATTGCCCACGTTGACCACGGTAAAACTACTTTAGTGGACAAAATCATTCACGCCTCAAAAATATTTAGAGAGAATCAAGAGTTTGGAGATTTAATTCTAGATAGTAATGATTTGGAGCGTGAGCGAGGCATAACGATTACCTCAAAAAACGTATCCGTACGCTACAATGGGGTAAAGATTAATATTATTGACACTCCTGGTCACGCCGACTTTGGAGGAGAAGTAGAGCGTGTTTTACGGATGGCTGATGGTGTTTTACTATTAGTAGACGCATTTGAAGGCCCAATGCCGCAAACTCGGTTCGTATTATCTAAGGCGATTGCTTTAGGCCTTAAGCCGATTGTTGTAGTCAACAAAGTAGACAAGGAGAATTGTCGTCCAGATGAAGTTCATGAGCAAGTTTTTGACTTAATGTTCAATTTGGATGCGTCAGAGGAGCAATTAGATTTTCCATGTATTTATGGATCGTCGAAGCAAGGGTGGATGAGTGAAGATTGGAAGGCTCCTACAGATAATATCATTGCATTATTAGATTCTATTATTAAAAATATTCCTGCATCCAAGGTTCAAGAAGGAACCCCACAAATGCAAATTACCTCATTAGATTATTCGTCTTTTGTGGGTCGTATTGCCATCGGGCGTTTAGAAAGAGGAACATTGACAGAGGGAATGCAAATTGCTCTATGCAAAGCAGATGGAAGCACCAAGAAAATGCGCATCAAGGAACTTCAAGTATTTGAGGGTTTAGGTAAAGTGAGAGTGGAAAAAGTAGAATGTGGTGAAATTTGCGCCATTACTGGTATTGAGGATTTTGAAATTGGCGACACAGTTGCTGATGCTGAAAACCCGGAGGCTTTGGAGCGTATTGCTATCGACGAACCTACCATGAATATGTTGTTTACGATCAACAACTCTCCATTTTTTGGTAAAGAGGGTAAATTGGTTACTTCTCGTCATATTCGTGAGCGTTTATTCAAGGAGACTGAAAAGAATTTGGCCTTAAAAGTAATGAACACTGAGAGTGAAGATAAATTCTTAGTTTTTGGTCGAGGAATTTTACATTTATCCGTGCTCATTGAAACGATGCGTCGGGAAGGATATGAGTTACAAGTAGGCCAACCCCAAGTAATTTTCAAAGAAGGTGAAAATGGAGAGCGTTTAGAGCCTATTGAAACTTTGGTTGTAGATGTACCTGCGGAAGTTGCCGGAAAGGTGATTGAACTTGCAACCCAAGGAAAAGGAGAATTGTTGATTATGGAACCTAAAGGCGACCTTCAACATTTAGAATTTAATATACCTTCTAGGGGTTTAATCGGTTTAAGATCAAAAGTATTAACCGCAACATTTGGTGAAGCCATTATGGCGCACCGTTTTACCGCTTATGAGCCTTTTAAAGGACCTATTCCAGGACGTATCAACGGATCATTAATATCAATGAATACGGGAGCTGCTATTCCCTACGCGATAGATAAATTACAAGATAGAGGCGTATTTTTCATCGATCCAGGTGAAGAGGTTTATACAGGAATGGTTGTAGGAGAGCATAATCGTCAAAATGACATTGAAGTTAACCTACAAAATGCGAAGCAATTAACTAACATGCGTGCTTCTGGAACAGATACAAACGCTAAAATTGCCCCTAAATTAAATTTCTCATTGGAAGAATGTATGGAGTTTATCCAAAAGGATGAATATTTAGAAATTACTCCTAAATCACTTCGAATGCGTAAAATTTGGCTAGATCCCAATGAGCGTAAACGCAATGAGAAAAAACCAAGCTAAGACAAAAAGACTACCCCAACAGGTAGTCTTTTTTAATATAGGATGGCTGCTCGCTGATCCAAAAAATCTACTTCCTGAATTACATGTTTGGGATAATAAGTCGACCATAAATACTGAAAATAACTCGAAGGTTTCTTTGTAATTAGTATAGTTGAATGATCCCAAGTACGTAACCAGTGAGGTTTCTTCATGAGAACATTTCTAGATACCATCACCGTGGCTCCATAACCTTTAGGTCTAATGGCTGCTTTATTTAAAAGAATGAATTTTTTGTTTTTATAAGGCCAACTGTAATTCTTAGTGGGTTCGTAGTATATTCCTAAGGTGTCCCGAACTCCCATATTAGCCCAAAGCGGACTCAAGTGGCCTTGTATCCAAAGAGGGTCCAACCTCAAATCATCCGGAGCAAAAAAATAAGATTTCATGCCTGAAATCATCACAAAAATGGGATAACCTTTATATTGAGACAAGAAAGATTGTGGATGGCTTCGTGAAGGGATTAAATGAAATATGCATTCAAAGCTGATAAGAAAAATTGCCAACGATAAACACATACGCTTTCGGAAAATCAACCAACACCATAAGCATGTGACAAGTAAAAAATAGACGAAGACTTCAATCAAGTGAATTTTAAGGAATGGCAATATCGGGTGAAAAAGATAGACAAACTTAAACATGACAAAATGCAACATTGAAAAACTAAAATCTAATAGAAGTCCCAACCATCGCAATAAAAAATCAAGCTTTAGAAAAACCAAAATAGGAGTTGCGCTAATAAATAAGAATCCTGTGCCGAGTGAAATAGTCGACAGCACAATTAAAATAGGATTAAGTAATAAGAACCAAAATGGATTGGGAAATTGATAAAAATAATAAATAATTAAAGGCCAAGTAAAAATTTGGGCTGCCAGAGCCACACAGGTTAGCTCCCAAGTATTAGATAGAATAAATTGAAAAGGCTTATATGGTAAATTAATTGTTATCAGAGATGCCCATTTTTGTTGGAATATAATTAACCCCAACACGGCTAAATAAGACAGTTGAAACCCGGGTTCAAACAATGCCATTGGTTTACATACCAATAGCACGAAACATGAAAAAGCCCATGTATTAATTCCATTTTGATGGTGCAAAAATGCCTTAGCGAAAAGCATCACCGAAAACATCCAAGCGGACCTAAGAACAGGGTCAGAAAAACCAGAAATTCCAGCATATGCCCAAAGTAAAATCATCATTAAAATGAAAAAAAGTATTTTGCCATAGCGGCCCTTTCGCAATAAAAAGCCAAAAATAAAACTTAGCCCTGCATATAAAAGGCCAACGTGCAAACCTGAAACTGATAATATGTGAATAGCCCCCAAAGATGAGTAAACGGACATGGTTTCAAAGTCAATACTTGATTTAACTCCTAAGAGCATCGTTTTTGCCACGTCTAAATTGATCCCGCGATGCATGGCAAGCTCTAATTGTTGGGCCAAATAAGACTGCCAAATGTGGAAATAGTAAACTATACTTTTATTAACAGCAGCGTCATTTAAAAGTACAAATGAATTTTTGGCAATAAATGCGGAGCCATAAATTCCTTTGGCCTGAAAATATTCTGACCAGTTTTTTTCAAAGGGAAATGATGGTTGGGGAAAAGGAATCAATGTAGATTGTACGAGCAATCTACTTCCTTTCACAGGCTTATTTACCGTTTTCTGAAGGTATATTTTAAAATTACCAGAACCCTTTTTCCAGTTCTTCTGGTCTAAAAATGCAATGCAATGAACGATTAAACCGATTGATTTAGGTTTGTTTTCTGGAAAATCAATGACCTCAAAAACAAACGTATTTGTTTTTTTTAGATCAAAGTTTAAGTTGGCCCGAGTGTTAAAACCTGCGTTTAAATAACTAGCAATCGGCAATAATAAGCTAAATAAAATACTTAAGAAATTACGAATCTTGAAAAAGCTCCCTATGAAAATAGCCATCCATAGCGCCATTAAAACATAAATAAATGGAGTTGAAAAAAATGGAAAATACGCATACATGCAAATTCCAATCATCCATAAAATGGCAATTCGAAGAAAAGGGAAACGAAGAAAAAAAGAATACAAAGCTTAGGCAGATAGACCTAAAGATAAAAATTTTTCTGACTGATTAAAGCCTCCACTTGATCAGGAACTAGATATTTAATGGACTTGCCATTTTGGATGCAAGATCTAATATAGGTAGCCGAAATTTGTAAAA
>JABMMK010000178.1 GCA_013205605.1 Cytophagales bacterium
GCTAATTTCCCGATGGTGGTTGTTTTTCCTACGCCGTTGACACCCACCACCAAAATCACATAGGGTTTTTGTTTAGGCTCAGCAAATGCATTTTCTAAGTCTGTCGATTGATTTTCCTCTAATAAACCAGCCACTTCCTCTCGAAGCACTTGGTCTAACTCTTCCGTAGAGACGAAACGATCCCGCTCTATTCTTCGCTCAATCCGCTCAATGATTTTTAACGTGGTTGCCACTCCCACATCGGAGCTAAGCAATACCTCCTCCAACTCATCCAATACCTCTTCATCGACTTTGGATTTTCCAAGTACCGCGCGACTCATCTTGGTGATTAAGCCCGTTTTTGTCTTCTCTAGTCCTTTGTCCAACGCAATAATTTCCTCTTGCTCTTGAACAGCGGGCTTCTTTTTTAAAAAATCGAATAGTCCCATGAGTATCTGTAGAAATTAAAAATCAATGAAAAATAAAAAAGTCCCTTCGAAAAAAGGGACTTTCATGAAGCCTAATTAATAAATCCAATAAATTGAAAAACTAGTTTTTCAACGCAGCATTAACTTCATCCTGAAGAACAATTTCTTCTCTGAATGTATACGCTCCTGTGGTTGGATTTTTAACCGCCTTTATGATTTTAGCGTACTTAACGCCTCCTTCTTTCTTTAGTGTTGCAACTACCTTCTTAGCCATAATTCCTGAATATTAAATCTATTTAATTTCTTTATGTAAAGTAACTTTCTTCAATACCGGATTGTATTTTTTCAATTCAATACGCGCCGTCGTATTTTTACGATTCTTAGTCGTAATGTAACGAGACATTCCTGGTACGCCAGACTCTTTGTGCTCAGTGCATTCCAAAATTACTTGAATGCGATTTCCTTTCTTTGCCATAATTTGTAAATCATTTTTACGTCTCCTCTCGAAACGGAATGCAAAGGTAGAAGAATTATTTTTTTCAACAAACTCTTTTGCTAAAATATATATCAAAAAATATTCAACAACTTGATATTTGTATTAAAAAGATGGAAACGAGTTTTTTTTAAGCAATTCTTTCCGCATTTTTGTTTAATGAATTCCACTCAATACCAATTTCATCCGGAAAACTTTAATTTATCTGATCCTAATCGGTATTCGGAAGAGGATTTGAAGTCGGAAGAAATGCTCATTTCTTTGGGACCTCAGCATCCTTCTACACATGGAGTGCTTCGTTTAGAAGTTATTTCTGATGGCGAGTGGGTTAAAGATGTGATTCCGCACTTGGGGTATTTGCATCGGTGTTTTGAAAAACATGCTGAATCTCTCCCTTTTAATCAAATTATACCGTATGTAGATCGACTTGACTACATGGCCTCCATGAATTCTGAACATGCGTATGTGATGGCAGTGGAAAAGATGATGGATTTAACGGGTAAAATGCCCAAGAGAGTCGAGTATATTCGTGTTTTGGTCGCGGAACTAAATCGCATTGCATCACATTTTGTTGCTATAGGAACCTATGGCCTAGACATCGGAGCTTATACTCCTTTTTTATGGTTGATGCGCGATCGTGAGCACATTCAGCGCTTGTTGGAATGGTTATCGGGTGCTCGAATGCTTTATAATTATGTTTGGATCGGGGGATTGTTTTATGATTTACCCATCGGTTTTGAAGAAAAGATAAAAGAGTTCATCCCCGTTGTTAAAAATACTATTTCTGAAGTGGTCAAATTGGTCGAGGAGAATACTATTTTTATTAAAAGAACGGCAAATGTGGGGGTATTGCCTTTAGATATCGCCATCAACTATGGTTGCACGGGCCCTGTCATTCGAGGTTCTGGCTTGAGGTATGATTTACGAAAAGTAGATGCTTATTCTATTTATCCGGAACTTGATTTTGATGTACCTATAGGTGCTGGAGAAAAGGGCCAAACGGGAGATTGCTGGGATCGAAACCACGTTCGAATACAGGAATGTGTTGAATCCCTCAAGATCGTGGAGCAATGTTTGGACCAATTGACGGGCGAACATAAACGAACCAAAGACTTCAATCCGCAGGAATTTGTACCTAAAAAAATTAGACCATCTGCGATGGATGTTTATGTCAGAGCTGAAAACCCAAAAGGAGAATTGGGCTTTTTCATTCGATCAGATGGGAAATCCGATATTCCCCAACGAGTGAAAGTGAGGGCTTGCTCGTTTCATCACCTTTCCGTCATCCCTTTATTGGCAAAAGGAGCATATTTAGCAGATTTAGTTGCGATCATTGGATCTATGGATTTGGTGATGGGAGAAGTAGATAGATAATTATGGCAAAAGAATTTTTACATGCCCTTGAGGCTGAAGTTGCAAAGCAAGACATGGGGAATCACCCCATCGAATTGTATGAACCTATTCACTATTTAATGAGTTTGGGAGGGAAAAGAATCCGTCCTGTGCTTTGTTTGTTAACTTATTCCTTGTTTAAAGATCAATGGCAAAAAGCCATTTCGCCCTCCTTGAGTCTTGAAATTTTTCACAATTTCACCTTAATGCATGATGACATCATGGACAAGGCGCCGCTCCGTAGAGGCAAGCAAACGGTTCATGAAAAATGGAATGATAACATCGCTATTCTTTCAGGAGATGTGATGTTGGTTAATGCGTATCAATACTTAAATAAAATCAAGGATTTGAGTTTATCGGAGTTCCAATTTGCCTTGGAGAGATTTAATAAAACGGCGGCGGAGGTTTGTGAAGGCCAACAAATGGACATGAATTTTGAATTACGTGATCAAGTTTCTGTCGACGAATATATTGAAATGATTCGCCTGAAGACCTCTGTTTTGATTGGTCTTTCGATGGAATTGGGAGCTATTTTGGCTCAACAATCCAATCAAGTATCTAATCAAATCTATAAAATTGGTGAATTAATTGGGCTCGGTTTTCAATTGAAAGATGACTTGTTAGATGTCTACGGAGATCCAGAAAAGTTTGGGAAACAACCTGGCGGGGATATTTTAGCGAATAAAAAAACGTATTTATTGATTCGGGCATTGGAATTGGCTGAAGGAGAAACCAAAATAGAATTATCAAAATGGTTATCCATGGCTAACCCAAATCCCGAGTTAAAAGTAAAGTCTGTGACGGCTATTTATACCAGCCTTGGCGTGAAAGAGGAAACAGAAGCTTTAGTGAAAAAGTACTTTGATGAAGCTTTTGTGCAGATGTCGGCCTTGAATATAGGGGATGAAAAAAAGGCGGGTCTATTGAAATTCATGAACGGGTTGGTGGATAGGGAAGTTTAATGTAATTTTATAGTGTTTAACTGGCTTCGTCAAGAAGCTTTTTCTTTTATGGGGGATACGATTTCAGTAAGTTTAATGATTATGGCTGTGACCGTTTTGGTCTCATTAGCTGCTTGGCAAAAGCCTGATTGGATGGAACTAATGACCATGAATCCTTACCTGATTGATCGTAAAAAACAATATTGGCGCTTCATCTCATCCGGATTTATTCATGCGGATTTCACTCATTTGTTTTTCAACTTGTTTTCATTTTACTTTTTTGGAACCCAATTGGAATATATTTTTACCGTGATTTTTCCTGGTTTGGGTCCTGAAATGTTTGTGTTGTTTTACTTGTTGGGAATATTAGTGGCAGATTTGCCGACGTATTTCAAGCAAAAAAATAATGCTTATTTCAATTCATTAGGAGCCTCTGGCGCTGTATCAGCAGTCATTTTTGCTGGGATAATGTTTTTTCCCACCGAAAAAATTTACTTGTTTGGACTATTAGGAATCCC
>JABMMK010000179.1 GCA_013205605.1 Cytophagales bacterium
AATGGAATGATTAAAGGAGATATTATTCCTTTACATTCCCAATCCGTCAGTAATATCATTCAGCGAGGTGGAACGATCTTAAAATCAGCTCGGTCAAAAGAATTTATGACCTATGAAGGGCGTCAAAAAGCATATGATCAGTTGAAGGAAAAAGGCATAGAAGGTTTAGTGGCTATTGGCGGAAATGGTACTTTTACAGGTGCTGAAATTTTCTACAATGAATTTAAAATTCCGACGGTTGGTGCTCCAGGTACCATCGACAATGATTTGTTTGGAACGGATTATACGATTGGATATGATACAGCGGTCAATACAGCTTTAGATGCGATTGATAAGATTCGCGATACAGCTGACTCACATGACCGAGTATTTTTCATTGAAGTAATGGGTCGAGATTCCGGATATATCGCGATTGAATGCGGTATAGCAGGAGGAGCGGAAGCTGTGATGATTCCTGAAAATTTAACACCTGTTAGTGATATTGTAAGCATTTTGCAAAAAGGTTTTGCTAAGGCAAAATCTTCATCTATTGTGGTGGTAGCCGAAGGTGACGAAGAAGGAAATGCACAAATAATAGCCAAAAAAATTAAAGAAAGTATGAATGCTGAGTTGGATATTCGAGTAACTACTTTAGGTCATATTCAACGTGGGGGTATTCCAACCGCTTCTGATCGAATTCTCGCGAGTCGATTAGGTTTAGGAGCATTAGAAGGATTGTTAAGAGGGGAGAAGAATGTAATGGCTGGGGTAGTTAACAATCAATTGGTCTACACTCCATTTCATGATACGATTACAAAAAAGAAACCTGTTTCTGAAGATTTAATCCGAATGGTAGAAATCTTATCTACTTAGCAATAGCCCATTATTTTGTAAATAATCAAGCCGCTAATCTCACGGATTAGTTGGGATGTTCTGGAAAGATTTTGATCCGAAGGAGTAATCAAATCGAGTATTCCAGATTCGTTTTTGCTTCCTTTTTTGTCGACCGGATAGGCCTTAACTTTAAATCCCACTTTTTCAAAACAACGAATTGATCTAGGCATATGCATCGCTGATGTGATTAAAAGAATTTCTTCTATTTTAAGGTAGTTCTTTAGCAATTGGGCTGAATATAAGGCATTTTCTCTGGTATTTCGGGCTTTGGTTTCCATGTAAATATCTTTGGGATTAACTCCCATAGATATCATTAGTTGCTTAACATCATTAGTTTCGTGGCCTTTATCTACCTTAATTTTCCCAATACTGGTGTTTCCCCCCGTAATTAAAATTTTCTTTATTTTTCCAGCTTTATATAATAGTATGGGTTGTATAAAACGATCAGCAGTTTCCCCCACATTAATTTTGTCTGATTGATCCGCATCGCTGGGTCTAATCATGCCACCACCCAATACAATCCCCCAAGTATAGTTTTCATTATTCAATAAAGATATCGTAGGTTGTTCATATGAAATATATAATCGGTTCACAAACCAGGGATTGCTAAGCAATGTTAAAATGAATAGTAATGCTAAAAGAAAACGGTTTTTTGATTTTTGGTTTTTTGTAAAGAAAGAAATCAACAGTAAAATAAAAATCCAACAGATTGGCAAAAGAATAAAATCTATAATTTTAGATAGCGCGAAAAACATCGTAATTTTATTTTTATTTATTTGTAAAATTATTCTAATTCCATGAAAATATTTTTTGTTTACACGTTTATTTTCTTTTCTTTTTTCTCTGCCTTAGCTCAAACTAAATTAAGTAGTGCAAGCAGCCCTAAAGGTTATTTAATCAAAGGTAAAATTGTTGGCGTTAAGAATACGGAAGTGTATTTAGCGCATTACTTTGGTTCGACCCAACAAGTTGTTAAGGATACAGCTAAGGCGGATGGGGACGGTAATTTCACTTTTAAGGGTAAAACAGAACTGCCCAAGGGTCTCTATTTGATCACATTTGATCAATCAAAGTATTTAGACTTTATTATGGGGAGCACTAATTTTTCATTTGAGACGGATACGTTAGATTTAATCAATAAAATGAAAATTGTCGGTAGTGATGAAAATCAAGCTTTTTACTCTTTTCAAAAAGAAATGGTTAGTCTTTATGAAAAGTTAAGATCTGTACCCGCGAATGACCCTAGGTTTGCTGCGATTCGAAAATCTATTTTGGATTACCAACAAGCTTGGATGCTTAAAAATAAAAACTTGTTTGCGTCTAAATTGATTAAGGCCACATTTGAACCTGATATGCCTGCATTTTCAAGGCCTGTAAAAAATGCAAAAGATAGTGCCGATTTATTCCAGTTTCAATATCGATATTACAAAAAACATTTTTTTGATAACGTAGATTTAAATGACGAAAAGTTCATTCGTACTCCATTTTTACAAAAGAAATTAGAGAAATTCTTTACTGATTTGGTCGTACAGGAATCTGATTCAATCACGAAAGAAGCTGATATTATTTTGGCTAAAATAAAAAATGAAGATGTACGTAAATATGTCATTTATAAAATATCAAGTACCTATGAAAATCATAATGTAATAGGTACAGATGCGGCTTTTGTTCACATGTCTGAAAAGTATTATATCAATGAACCTAAGCTTTGGGATACGTCTACTGTCAGACGAATTAAGGAGAGAGTTAAAACCCTAAAGCCCCTTTTAATTGGCAAGAAAATTCCTGAAATGTATTTAACTGACCCTGCTGGTAAACTATTGACCTTATCAACATCTCCGGGCAATTATACTATTTTGTTTATCTATGATCCAGAATGTAGTCATTGTAAAGAAGAAGCGCCAAAATTAGTAGCACTTAATGATTATTTGAAAACTAAAAGTGCGATTGTATTTGCCGTTTCAATCCTTCGAGAAAAAGAGCAATGGAAAAAATTTATTGCCGAATTTAAAATTCAAAATTGGTATAATGGGGTTGACGTTCATGTAAATTCAAAAACTGGGAAAGAGGAATATTATACAGATTTTAAAAATACCTTTGATATTTATTCCACCCCAATTGTCTATGTGTTGGATCGAAATAAAAAGATTATTGTCAAAAGAATTCCTATTGAAAGCTTAAAAGATTTCATTGAATTTCATGAAAATAAAGTAAGCGGGAAAATCAAATAATTTGCTTGACCAAATTTATTAATGGTTGCTCTACCGACAAAAGATGGGTTTTAATTCCCTTTTGTGTTAGTTTTGAGATAAGGTTTTCGAATTTAAGCTCATGCATTTTTTGCAAAGTTTCATTAAATTGGTCTATATGAATGGATAAGATTTCGTCTGTCTCCTTGTCCTCAATGTTCATATAGTTGCTGTACGAGTTCGGGCTTGTAATCTCCGAAGGATCCACCATATATAGAATTTCAACTTCATTTTTTAATGCTTTGATCTCTAGCATGGATTGAATGAATGTCGAATTTTCGTCTTCCGTAAACATGAGATCAGAGATGAAATAGATTTTCTTCTTAGCACCTAATGATTCAATTCTATCTTTTATTAAGTCCGGAAAACCGGTCTTTTTTTTGATTGAATTTTCGTCTAGTAGATTTTCTAAAGCTTGGTATATGTATTTTAAATGAGCTAAACTATGACCTAGTTTACTTTCAAAGGTAAGGTCATCTGACATAAATATGACACCAAATGAATCTTTTTGTTTTTGCAATATGGTGGATAAAGTGGCTACAATTTGAACGGCTTTATTTATTTTTTCATTGGAATCTATTGGGAAATACATGGATGATGAAATATCTAAAATAAAATAGACTTTAATGTTGGTTTCATCTTGGTATGTTTTTGTATATAATTTGTCTGTCTTTCCGAATAATTTCCAATCAATATTTCTGGGGTTTTCACCTTGCTCGTATGATTTAAATTCTTTGAATTCAGATGAAAATCCATGAAGAATACTCTTGTGTTTTCCATGAAACAATCCTTCTAATGCTTCTTTGGATAAGATTTCTAAGGACTTATACTCACTTTTTTTCAGGAGTTTTTCGATCATTTTTTAATAATTTTTTGGGTATTATAGGCGTTGCAACCTTTTTCTTAGGCTTGATTTTTTTATGAATGGTTTTCTTTATCGGAGCTTTTTTCCTGCTCTTTATTTTCTTTATTTTTCGTTTTTTAAGGTATTTTTTGTGTTTGATATTACGTTTTAGTCGGTATTTCTTTTTGTATTTTAATCGTGTCTTTTGGTAATATTTTCGACTAAATTTAGGGTTAGTATTTAAAGATAAATGTTGATAAGGTATCAGCATCTGCTCTCCTTCAAACCCGACAATTTTCACTTTCACCCTAACTAAACCTATTTTATTTAATTTAAGTTTTTTTGCCCCAGTGTCAGTTAGGTCGATGATTCGACCTTTTTTATATGGGCCCCTATCATTAATTCTAACGATGATTGATTTTTTATTGGACAGATTAGTTACCTCAACTAGCGTATTAAATGGATAGGTTTTGTGCGCGGCTGTAAGTTTTGTTTTATTTAATTTTTCACTATTAGCTGTTTTTCTGCCATAAAACTTTTCTGAATAAAAGGAAGCTATCCCGTACCTTTCGTCTCCCAAATCTTGGGAAAAACACATGCCCATTGAGATATAGAAAACAACGAATGAACTGAATAATGCTTTTCCCATGAATGGATTTTATTGCGACCTAAAGATTCATTATAAATTCAAGAATTAAAAATCTATTTTTTCATATCGGCCAATTGTAGCTTGATTCCAAGATTAAAATTTTAAAATATTTTTGAGTCAATAAAATTAATAGTAGATTTACAAATTCATAAACCAAAATTTATTTTAAAGTGGAAGAAAGAGATAAAGAAGAATTGTTTTCCAAACGCATAAGAGCTGGTAAAAGGACTTATTTTTTTGATGTTAAATCTACCCGTTCATTAGATTATTACATTACGATTACTGAAAGTCGTCGCCATCAAAAAGAAGATGGATTTGTTTATGAAAAGCATAAAATGTTTTTATACAAAGAGGATTTTGATAAGTTTGCTGAAGGTTTAAAAGAAACCATAGATCATGTAAAGACTGAATTAATGCCTGAAGTTGATTTTGATCAATTTAATAAGGATGATGAGGAATTTGATAATACTGGTCTTAAATGGGAATAAATAATGTTTAATAAATATAAGCCTCTGTGAAAGCAGGGGCTTTTTGATTTTTAGCCGTATTTTTGCAATTGAAATTTAAAATTTTATGGGATTAACGTGTGGAATTGTAGGGCTACCCAATGTAGGTAAGTCAACTTTATTTAGTGCTATTTCTTCAAATAAAGCCGAAGCGGCTAATTATCCGTTTTGTACGATTGAACCTAATGTAGGTATCGTAACAGTGCCTGATGAGCGCTTGAATATATTGGCTGAATTTGTAAAACCGAATCGAATTTTGCCAACGGTCATTGAATTTACGGATATTGCGGGTTTGGTGAAAGGGGCTTCGCAAGGGGCTGGTTTAGGCAATAAGTTTCTCGCCAATATTCGTGAGGTGGATGCCATTATACATGTGGTACGTTGTTTTGAAGATGAAAATATTATTCATGTGGAAGGACGCGTAAATCCCATTTCGGATAAGGAGATTATTGACATGGAACTCCAACTTAAAGATCTTGAATCCGTTGATAAAAAAATAAGTAAAATTGAGCGCGCGGCTAAAGCTGGAGATGCTAAAGCTAAGCAAGAGTTAACTGCTTTGCTTTTATTTAAATCTACCTTAGAAGCTGGCAAATCGGCTAGGACTGTGTTCATGGATCCTGATTTACGTGAAACTTCTATCGGTGACTTGTGTTTGTTAACGGATAAGCCTGTTATTTATGTGGCCAATGTAGACGAAGATTCTTTGTCGACTAGCGGGAATATCTTTGTGGACCAATTAAAATCAAGTGTTTCAGCTGAAAATGCGGAGGTTATTGTTGTTTGTGCTGCGATCGAAGCTCAAATTGCTGAAATAGAAGATTTAGAAGAGAGAGCAATGTTTCTCGGTGAATATGGACTTCAAGAATCGGGATTAAGTAAATTGATCAAGAGTTCATATTCTTTGCTTAATCTGATTACCTACTTTACTGCCGGAGTTCAGGAAGTTAGAGCTTGGACGATCCAAAAAGGTTGGAAAGCTCCGCAAGCAGCGGGTGTTATTCATACTGATTTTGAGCGCGGTTTCATCCGAGCTGAAGTAATAAAAATGGCAGATTATCAAGCCTATAAAAGTGAGGCTGCCTGTAAAGAAGCTGGAAAATTAAATGTGGAGGGTAAAGATTACGTAGTACACGATGGTGATATCATGCATTTTAGGTTCAATGTTTAAAGAGGAAATTGTATTTTTTGATAGCCTATTAATGCGTCAAATCGTTCTCCTGGTTTCCTGAAATAAACTAAAATCTCATAATAATTTTCCGTTTCTGCGTGATTGCCCTCTAAGTTAGTGTTTAGGGAATTATTGCTACTGAATTGATAATTATAAATTCCTTGTTTCAATAAAATCTTTCCTAAATAGCCGCCTTTAGCTTCATCATATTGGAGTTGGTTTGATTGGGTTAATTCATATGAATTAAAAGCTCCAGAGACATATATTTTTTCATCTTCAAATTTCCTGGATTTCAAAATAAAGGTACACCAAACATAATCTGCTTGCAAAGGGGTATTCGGGTTTTCGTAGTTGGCGATGACATATGCCCCATTAAAATCGGGTCTTTGAACGTAAGAATAATTTCCTTGGGGCTGTTCTGGAATAATTGAAATTTCTGAATATCGATCCAAAGCGTTGATTTGACCCACGAAATTTAACCTTTGCTGCGTACTTCTTAAGTCTATTAACCTGAATTCATTGCCCCCTGGTATCGCATTTTCTTGATTATAGAATTGATAGGTCAATTTACGATCAATGGCATGAACCATGGGTTTTGGTATATTAGGCACAACGTTTTTCGATTGATTGTTTTTACGAACTTCAATTTTTAGATTTTCATCTGAGTTAATTAAATAGTTGGCAGGATATCCTAAGTTTAAATCTATAAATTGATGTGTAGAACGCAAATAGTTTGATTTAGCAAAACTTATTTTGGAGCCAATATTGATTTCGTTTTGATAAATAGAAAAGCGCTTAGTTAATACGGTGTCACGTTTGTTTCTATTCGCATAGATCATGGCGATGTAATTACCACTTATTTTTACTTTGGGCAATGCAATTTTAAATTGTTTATACGATATTTTGGTACCCATGGAAGTTTCAGGATAGCGGATGGGGATATCATTAAAATCAGCTAAATATTCTATTTCGTTTAAAGGAGAAGGTTTCCAATTGGCTTGACAATGGATTATTCTTAAAAAATAATTGGTATTTTCTAATTTTAAATCATCAAAAAGCAAATGGATATTTCCTTGTCTTGCGATATCTACGCAAGGATTATCAACGATCAACTCGTTAAGGGTATTTTGGCTAAGGTAAACGGTCTTAATTTGCTCTTTATTTATCTTGTTGGATATTTGAGCATGACCCTCATGGCCTACATTGAAAATGAATAGAAATAGCCATGAAATTAATAGGCCTTTTATTTTCATTGGATTAATTGATTAACAATTCCCACTCGTTGGTTATTTTCAATAATTCCTCTTTTTTCTCATTAATTTGTAGCTCTAGCGGGGGCAATTCATTGAATTTTCCTTCTTGGGCTAACTCCGCCATGGTATTTTCCAGTTCAGCAATTGATACTTCCAAATCCATAATTTTTGATTCAAGCTTTTCGATTAATTTTTCTTGACTTGGATTGGTGGAAGGACTTTTAGGCGAATGAGGAGCTAATTCAGGTTTTGGTTTTTCGCTCGATTTTTTAGGTGCACTTGCATCTGAATTACCTCTGCTAGCTTGCCAAACCTCATATTCATCAAAAGAGCCTGGGTATTCTTTAATTTCATAATCTTCAATATACCATATTTTGTTGGCGATGTTAGTGACAAAATAACGATCGTGTGATACAACCACATAAGTACCTTCATATTGCTGCAATGCTTGAATTAAAATATTCACGGATTGCATGTCAAGGTGATTTGTAGGCTCATCCAACAATAAAAAGTTTGCTTGGGATATCAATACTTTGGCTAATGCCACTCTAGATTTTTCACCTCCAGAAAGCACTTTTATTTTTTTGAAAACTTCCTCGCCTGAAAACAAAAAGCAGCCTAATACACTCCTTAATTCCATTTCGGTTTTAGCCGTTCCCGTTGCTTTCAATTCTTCCAATAAATTATTTTCTACTTGCAAACTTTCTAATTGATGCTGAGCAAAAAACGATTCAATCACATTATGTCCTGTTCTGCGTTCACCTACAATTTTTTCAGTTCCGGAAATAATTCTTAATAATGTTGATTTCCCTTTTCCATTGGCGCCAATGAGTGCGATTTTATCACCCCGATTGATCGTTGCGCTGGTGTTTTTTAAAATTACTTTTTCCCCAAAGGCCTTTGAAACATGTTCTAAAAACAGAATGAATCTTCCTGGTTGGGTACCGAAATTAAATTTGAAATTCACTTTAGCTTTTTCATCGATCACTTCATCGACAACATCTAAGCGATCCAATGCCTTTACCCTAGATTGTACTTGGCTCGCCTTACTTGCTTTGGCTTTAAATCGCTCTATAAATCGTTCTGTTTGCCTTATTTGTGATTGTTGGTTTTCGTAAGCGCCCTTTTGAATTTTATTTCTTAAAGCTTTTTCTTCTTCGTAAAATGAAAAATTACCTGGATATAAAGTGATTTTAGCATTTGATACTTCCGCAATATTATCGACGGTGCGATCTAAAAAATAGCGATCATGGGAAACGACCACCACTGAGCCTTCGTAATCATGAATGTATTTTTCAACCCATTCAATAGATGGCAGATCAAGGTGGTTGGTTGGCTCAT
>JABMMK010000180.1 GCA_013205605.1 Cytophagales bacterium
GCTCCTGTATAATGTCCATAAAAACCTCGGCTTAACGCTCGGGCAAAAAGTATTTCGTGATTGAAGGGATCTTTTTGAAACGCAATACTTAGGTCTTCATTGGCACCTTTATAGTCTTCAGATCGAAGTTTGGCTAATCCGGAACTATATTCTAGCATGCAGCTGGAACAGAAAAATAGTAAACCAAAGATTAAAAATCGCCCCATTTATTTAAACGTTACAATAGTTACACCTGCTCCTCCTCGATCCGCATGTTCGTCTACAAAAGACTTAATTTGACTATAGCGTTTGAGTTGTTCCCGAACCAAATTACGTAAGATTCCATCCCCTTTCCCATGGAGGATTTTAATTTCATTGGAACCTAACAATAAAGCATCGTTCATGTATTGATCTAAAATCACAAATACTTCTTCTCCTCTTTTTCCACGCACATCTAACGTGATGGAAAATTGGGCCATGCGATCATTGAAATCAATTCCCTGCAGGGAAGAAATTTTTTGCTTTTCCTGCTTTGGGGCATGTACTTTCTGCAATCGGTTTACTTTGATCGTACTGCTAATTCCTCCCAATGCCACCACCACGTCTTTTCCTTTGAATGCCATGATTTGACCAATGGCAGATTCCCCTTGTCCTTGATCTAAGGCTACCCAATCGCCAATGGCCATAGGTCCTTTGAGGTTTTTGGGATTGGGTTTTTCTAAAGGAATGAGGGTTTTTGACGGTATTTCAACTAAATCTTTTTTGACAAATGCATCTAATTTTCCTCTGATTTCTTTTGTTTCTTCCTTGTTAGCGGCCTTCTCTTTTATTTCACGAATGGTTTGTTCAATTCGGCTATTCGCTTCTTGGATTATTTTTTTTGCCTCAGCCTTAGCTTGATTAATGAGCCTTTTTTGCTCCTCATCTAAATGGTTTTTTAAGCTGGAATATTGTTGCTTGATGACTTCCGCTTGTTCACTGGCTAAGGTTAATCGGATGTTTTTCGATTCCCATATTTGCTTTTCTGTTTCTGTTTCCATCAACATCTTATCGAAATCCACCTGCTTGGTCCCTAATTTTCTTCGGGCATTTTCAATGATTTTAGCAGGTAAACCAATTTTTTGAGCAATTTCAAAAGCAAAAGAACTGCCCGGTTTTCCCATATCTAAAATGAATTGAGGTTCTAAATGTTCCGTGTCATAACGCATCGCAGCATTAAACAATCCGGCTTGTCGGTCTGCTAAATTTTTTAAATTCCCAAAGTGCGTATTGATAGCCCCAAAGCAACCTTTTTCAGCCAGTTTCTCTAGGATGGATTCCGCTATGGCACCCCCTAAGGAGGGTTCGGTCCCCGTCCCAAACTCGTCCACTAAGATCATCGTTTTAGGATTTACATGCCCTAAAAAATAATTCATATTGCTTAAGTGTGAGCTATAGGTACTTAATTCATTCTCGATATTCTGATCATCCCCCATATCTAAAAAGATCTGATCAAATAATCCCATCGTTGATCCCTCAGCCATCGGCACTAAACAGCCTGTTTGAAATAAATATTGCAGTAAACCCAAGGTTCCCAACGTGACCGATTTCCCTCCTGCATTAGGCCCAGAGACCACCATGATTCTTTTTTTGTCGTCCAACGTGATGGACAATGGTTTTATTTTTTTGCCTATTTTATGGAGAGATTGTTCTAAAATGGGGTGCCTGGCGTCTTGCCAATCAAGGGTTGGAAAATCTTTGATTTCAGGTAAGATCGCATTTACTTCTGTGGCCCAAATAGCCTTTGATCGGATGAAATCAATCAAACCGAGCCATTGGAACCAAGAACTTAGCATAGGAACTAAAGGTCTTATGCGGTCCGATAGGCGGCTAAGGATTAATATAATCTCTCTGCGTTCCGCAGATTCTAATGATTTGATCTCGTTGTTGGCAATTAAGGCATCAGCAGGCTCTAAAAACACTGTTTTACCTGTATCGGATTCGTCTTGAACAAAACCTTTTATTTTCCTTTTATGCTCTGCGGCAAGTGGAATGACCATCCGGCCATTTCGTAAAGTCAGCGAAAAATCCTTGCTGACCCAACCTTCTTTATAAGCCTGATTGATCAAGCTGTCTAATTTCTTTCTCAGATTTTGTTCTTCCGAAAAGCGCTTTCTGCGTAATTCACCTAAGGCAGGGGAGGCGCTTTCCTTGATTTGGCCATTGGCGTCAAAAACTCGATCCAATTCCTGAATGATGGGCAGGATTTGCCTAAAATCTCCATGTTCTTGGCCTTCCCATTTTTCCTTGAAAACTTGGGTAATTCGATGAATTTCTGGGTATTTCTCTGAATCTAATTTGTAAAAAAAGCGGACACATTGATATAAAATATCGAGTCCCCTTTGCCAATCGCGCCATTCGTCCGCGGTTAAATAATGTCCTTCTAAGCTTAAAGGACCAAACCACTCGCGTAAATCATAATAATCTTGTTGAGGCCACTCACCGCCATGCTCAGCCATCAACTGCTTCATCTCGCTGACTTGCTGGACCCATTGGTTTACCAAAGCAAAGCGGTTTGAAAATTTCATTTTATCCGCATATTCAGCACCCATATTACTGAGGCATAGCGATTTAATGTGATTTTGAATCTGATTAAATCCTAGCTTTTCACCTATGTTTTCTGGATAATTCATGGATGAAATAGGGTTCTGATTTTTTCTATTAAAACGGTATTGATTTTAAGGTAGCTCTCGGTGGTCCAGCCAGCGACATGAGGACTAAAGAGCGTATTGGGATATGATTTGATTTGTACAAAAAGTAATTGTTCTTCTTTGGACCAAGACTTAATTTTTTCATTAGGCAAGACATCTAAGGCTAATCCGGAAATAATGCCTTGCTGCAAACCCCAAAGGATATTTTCTAAAGGTGTTATCGGGCCTCTCGAGCTATTCATTAGCACAATGGGTTTTTTAAAGGACCTTAAAAAATCTTGGTTAACCAATCCATGGGTTTCTTCTGTCAATGGAACATGCAACGAAACAATATCGGCATGTTGAAAAATATCAGCTAAATCGGCTCCAAAAGGGGAGGGTGCAGGCGCATATTTGTCATACGCTAAAATTTTTACACCAAAACCCAGCAACCTTTGACATAGCGCTTGGCCCATATTTCCAAAACCGATGATGCCGATGGTTTTCCCGTGAATTTCCCAACCTCTATTCGCTTCCCTATTCCAAATGCCATTTCTGACCTCAGCATCAGCGGTATTTAAATGATGGGCGATGGTGAGCAATTGGCCCATAACATGCTCCGCCACTCCATCTTTATTTCCTTCGTTGGCCGAAAAAACATGAATATTTTTTTCTTGGCATGCGGCTAAATCGATGAGATCTAATCCTGCTCCAGCTCTTGCGATAAAGGTTAAATGGCTTGCAGACTCAATAAACTCAGCATCTAAGGTAAATTTGCTACGTAAAATCAAACCGCTGTATTGGCTGATGATCGACATGGTTTCCTGCTTGGATAAAGTTAGAAATTCGTCAACCGCAAAGCCTAAGGGTTCTAAGCCCTCAGCCATGGAGGAATGAACCTCGTCGATGATGAGTACTTTTTTGGCCATATTATGCTTGCATTCGATTTTTGACCAATTCTATCGCGAGGAAAAAGGCATGTAAAAAGGAATTAGGATCTGCTTCATTTTTACCTGCAATATCATAAGCGGTTCCATGGTCTGGAGAGGTACGGATGATCGGTAAGCCCGCAGTAAAATTAACTCCGGTTTCAAATGCGATGTACTTAAAAGGAATTAATCCTTGGTCATGATACATGGCCAAAACCCCATCAAATTCCTTGAATTGTGCTTTTCCGAAGAATCCGTCTGCCGGATAAGGCCCAAAAACCAATTGGGCCCTCGCCCTAAACTCTTCCACCACGGGCTGTATAATGTCTAATTCTTCTTGGCCCAAAAGCCCCGAATCGCCCGCATGAGGATTTAAGCCTAAAACGGCTAATTTGGGTTTTTCAATAGAGAAATCTTCCTTTAAACTCAAAAGGAATAAATCTATTTTCTCCTTGATTAATTCTTTGGTCAGGGTTTTTGCGACTTCTTGCAGCGGCAAATGTCCTGTCACAACGCCCATGCGAATGTCTTCAGAAACCAACATCATCAAGGATGATTTCGCTTCAAATCGATCCGTCAAATATTCCGTATGTCCAGGGAAGTTAAATTCCTCGGATTGAATGTTATGTTTATTGATAGGTGCCGTCACTAGTGCAGATAAAAGACCTTTGTCTAAATCCTTCGCAGACCTGTCTAAGCAAGCAAAAGCAGCTTTTCCCGCCTCGGAAGTTTCCTTTCCAGGCTCCACAACCGTGTTTGCGTCGTCCCAGCAATTAATCAAATAGATTTGCTCAGGAGCGAGGTTGTCAATATCGCTGGTCGTTTTAAATTGGAAGTCCTTAGCTTCCATGGTATTTTTATAGTAAATGAGTACTTTTTGAGAACCATAAATGATGGGCACGCACCATTGTAAAATCTGCGGATTTGATAAAGCTTTTATGATTACTTCAGGGCCAATGCCATTGTAATCTCCTAACGTTATACCGATCAATGGTTTTGTTGCGCTCATTAAAAATTCATTTTTTATGGATCCGCAAGTTAAGAAATTTCGAGTGAAGGCATACAATATTTTTATCGGGTCTTTAATTTGCCGATATCAGATTTTTTAATTTTTAGTAACGAAGCCAATAAATAGTGTAAATTTTTAAGGTATTCAAAATAAAATAGGCTCTTGACTATAAATTTCCCAATATAATTATCATTTTTGTTAGACTGCACTTAATATATTGATATGCCAAAATCATACGTAAATAAAATCTCTAGCCTTCTTATTGCCAATCGAGGTGAAATTGCGATTCGAATTATGCGCGCCGCTTCTGAATTAGGAATTCGGACCGTCGCTGTGTATACCTTTGAAGATCGTTATTCCCTTCACCGATACAAAGCGGATGAGGCGTACCAAATTGGAAAAGAGAATGAACCGCTAAAGCCCTATTTAGATATTGAGGGTTTGATTTCTTTATGTAAATCCAAGAAAATAGATGCCATTCATCCCGGATATGGTTTTCTTTCTGAGAACGTAAAGCTCGCTTTGCGTTGTCGAGAAGAAGGAATTGTATTTGTAGGGCCTTCACCAGAAGCAATGAAAGCTTTGGGGGATAAAGTAGCTGCGAAGCTGGCCGCATCCAAGGCTAATGTGCCTATGATTCAGGATTCAAAGGGAGATTTAAGCGTATATGATTTAGCGTTATCGGAAGCTAGGAGAATTACTTTTCCAGTCATGGTGAAGGCAGCTGCTGGTGGGGGAGGTCGAGGAATGCGCGTGGTGCGGAAGGAAGAAGATTTGGAGAAAGCATACCAAGAGGCAAGAAATGAAGCTAAAAATGCTTTTGGCGACGAAACAATTTTTATTGAAAAGTTCATTAACGAGCCTAAACATATAGAGGTACAGTTATTGGGAGATCAGCATGGAAATTTAGTTCATTTATATGAGCGCGATTGTTCTGTGCAAAGAAGATTCCAAAAGGTAGTGGAAATAGCTCCTTCCTTTGGTTTAAAAGAGGAAACAAAGCAAAAACTATATGGCTATGCCTTAGCGATCGGAAAGGCTGTTAATTATTACAATGCAGGAACGGTCGAGTTTTTGGTCGATAAGGATGAAAATATTTATTTCATCGAGGTAAATCCTCGTATTCAAGTTGAGCACACGATTACTGAAGAAGTAACTGGCATCGATATCGTTCGTACGCAAATATTAATTGCCCAAAATTATAAGTTGTCCGATTCTGGGATTTACATTTTAAGTCAAGCCGATATTCCTTTGCGCGGTTTTGCGATCCAATGTCGGATTACCACGGAAGATCCATCGAATGGCTTTAAGCCTGACTTTGGTACCATTATTGCCTATCGAAATGCCGCTGGTTTTGGAATCAGATTAGATGAAGGATCCTCGTATCCAGGAGTTAAAATTTCACCTTATTTCGATTCGATGTTGGTCAAAGTAAGTGCCAAAGGTCGTACGCTAAGAGGTGCTTCTGAACGCTTAAATAGAGCTTTAACGGAATTTAGAATTCGAGGGGTGAAAACGAATATTCCTTTTTTACGGAATGTGATCACCCATCCTATTTTTCAAGATGGTCAGTGTACGGTCCAATTTATTGACACACATCCTGAATTATTTAAATTTAAACCCACTCGAGATCGTTCCACGAAGGCGCTTCGGTATTTAGGGGAAGTGATTGTGAATGGGAATCCGGATGTAAAGGTTAAGCCCAAGGCCCCTTTCAGATTAGCGACCATTCCATTTGTGGATCCAGCGAAGGAATTTCCAAAAGGCAATAAGCAATTGTTGGATGAATTAGGTCCAGAGAAATTTGCCAAACATATTTTAGACTCCAAGCAAGTGTATTTTACGGATACGACGTTTAGGGATGGGCATCAATCTTTATTAGCGACCCGAGTAAGAACTCAGGATATGCTAGCGGTGGCTAATGGCTTTGCGAAGTCGTTTCCGACGTTGTTTTCGATGGAAGTTTGGGGAGGTGCCACATTTGATGTGGCCATGCGGTTTTTGCAGGAATCTCCTTGGAAGCGTTTGCAAGAATTTAGAGAGGCAATGCCTAATATGTTGCTTCAAATGTTATTTAGAGGTTCCAATGCCGTAGGTTACTCGGCTTACCCAGATAATTTAATTGAAAAGTTTGTTGAGAAATCTTCCGAAGCTGGAGTTGACGTCTTTCGCATCTTTGATTCATTGAATTGGATCGAAGCGATGAAGGTATCCATCAGAGCGGTTAGAGAAAGAACTCCTGGAATCGCTGAAGCAGCTATTTGCTATACCGGCGATTTATATACGAATCCCAAATACAATTTACAATACTATCTGGATATGGCTCGCCAGTTAGAAGATGCCGGCGCGCACATGCTTGCCATCAAAGACATGGCAGGTTTGTTGAGACCATTTCAGGCGGCGACCCTAGTGACTGAATTAAAAAAGACGGTCGGTATTCCGATTCATTTACACACCCATGATACAGCCTCAGTTCAGTCGGCTACTTATTTGAAGGCGATTGAGGCGGGAGTGGATATTGTCGACGGGGCTTTGGGTGCCATGTCTGGTTTGACTTCTCAGCCTAATTTGAATTCCTTGGTAGCGATGTTACAAGGTCAAAAGAATGAAAGCCACTTAGATTTAGATTTATTAAATGAGTATTCCAATTATTGGGAGGCGGTGCGTGCGATGTATGCTCCATTTGAATCTGAATTAAAGGCGGGCACGGCTGAAGTGTATACCAATGAAATTCCGGGTGGTCAGTATACAAATTTACGGGGTCAGGCAATCGCCTTAGGCGTAGGTGATAAATTCGAATTATTAAAAGATAATTATTCGGAGGCAAATAAGCTTTTTGGTGACCTCGTTAAGGTGACGCCTTCATCTAAAGTTGTCGGTGATATGGCCATTTTTATGACGGCTAACTCACTGACCGCGGAGGATGTTTATGCGAAGGGAAGTACATTGTCTTTCCCAGAATCGGTTAAGGATTTTTTCAAAGGGGGATTAGGCCAGCCGTATCAAGGATTTCCTAAACAATTACAAGAGATCATTTTAAAAGGCGAGGTGGCCTTAGAGGGTCGCCCAAATGATCATTTAGCGCCTATTGATTTCGATCAAGATTTCAAAGAATTTCAGGCAAAATTCCCAGATATCGAAGATGGATTCTTTGACTATCTGTCCTATAAAATGTATCCAAAAGTTTTTGAGGATTATTATAAAAACCATGCACTTTATGGAGAGTTGTCGGCCCTGCCTACACCCGCTTTTTTCTATGGATTAAAGCAGGATGAGGAGATTATGATTACGATAGAGCCGGGTAAGACGATCATAGTCAAGTTTCTATATATGTCGGACCCGGATGAGTCGGGCTTGCGGAATGTGACTTTTGATTTGAATGGTCAAGCTAGGCGAATTAAGATTTTAGATCGCAATATTAAGATCGAGAAAGCCCAACATGCGAAGGCGAAGGAGAAGGGGGATATTGGTGCTCCATTGCAAGGCCGATTGAGTCGTATATTAGTGAAGTCTGGGGATGAGGTAAAGAAAAATGCCCCTTTGTATATTATTGAGGCCATGAAAATGGAATCCATCGTTTCTGCACCTTTTGAAGGGTTAATTGGGAATGTGGTGTTGAATGAGGGTACGGTGGTGGAGCAAGATGATTTAGTATTAACGCTAGAGAAGGCTAAATTGCCAGAGCCTGACGTGGAGGAGTATTTATTTGTTTATGGTACGTTGAGACGTGACTGTGGCAATGACTTACATCGATTAATTGCTCGAAATTCCGATTACATAGGCATGGCTACGTTCCAAGGACAAATGTATCACGTAGCTGATTATCCAGGTATTGTGACTTCTGAGAATGCTGCAGACCAAGTAGTTGGCGAACTTTATTTATTATCCAAAACGATTAAATTACTGAATGTATTAGATGAGTACGAGGAATTTGATGCGGAAGATTTAACAGCTAGTTTATTTGTCAGAAATAAAGTGAATGTAAATTTGAAGGGAAAAATAATCAGCTCGTATGCTTATTTATACAACCGGCCAGTGAATTCGCTGAAACGGATTAGATCGGGTGATTTTTTAAAAGGATAATATATGAAAAATTTTATTTTGTTTGCACTTTGCTTGTTTTCTCTTTCGGCGGTAGCTCAAGAAAATCTCAAAAAAGCACATGCCCATAATGACTATGAACATGCTAAGCCATTTTTCGAAGCTTTTAAATTAGGTTTTGGTTCTATCGAGGCGGATGTTTATGCGATTAATGGGGAGCTTTTGGTGAGTCATAATTTAGCAGATGTGAAGGCGGATCGGACTTTGAAATCCCTGTATATTGATCCCATTGTGGCCGTTTTAAAGGCTAAGAAACAAGGCAATTTTCATCAATTTTTAATTGATTTTAAAACGAATGCGGACTCAACTTTACCC
>JABMMK010000181.1 GCA_013205605.1 Cytophagales bacterium
AATTAACCCCAGAATATAACCTAAACCTATGAAAAAATTCCTCCGGCTTGCAAGTATTGTAGCCTTTGCCTGCACGCCAATGTTCGCTCAAAAAAAACCAAACGTCATCGTCATCTTAATGGATGACCTAGGGTATGGAGATTTAAGTTGCTATGGCGCGAGTCTATACCAAACGCCCAATTTGGACCAAATGGCTAAAAATGGGGTTCGGTTGACCAATTTCCTTTCTGCTCAACCTGTTTGCAGTGCCTCAAGAGCTGGTTTGCTGACCGGATGCTACCCTAACAGAATTGGAATTTCGGGAGCACTTTTCCCTAATTCGCCCGTCGGAATAAATAAGGACGAAGAAACCATCGCCGAAGTGTTAAAAGCCAATGGCTACACAACCGGTATTTTTGGCAAATGGCATTTAGGAGATTCGGAGAGATTTTTACCGACCCAACATGGTTTTGACGAATATGTAGGCATCCCTTATTCCAACGATATGTGGCCTGTACATTATGACGGAACCCGAAACGCAACGAATCAAAGAAAGGAATTCCCGGAACTCCCTTTAATCCGAGGATCTAAGCCAGAAAGATATATTAAAACCTTAGATGATCAAGCGCAATTGATTAACATCCTGACCACAGAATCCATTAAGTTTATTGAAAAAAATAAAGCAAAACCCTTCTTTGTCTACATGCCTCATCCGATGCCCCACGTTCCGATCAATGCCTCCGCAGCATTTAAAGGAAAAAGCAAGCAAGGTCTTTATGGCGATGTGATGTTGGAAATGGACTGGTCCGTGGGCGAGATTTTGAAAACCCTCAAGCGCTTGAAAATTGACCAAAATACATTAGTGATTTTCACCTCGGACAATGGTCCTTGGCAGAATTTCGGCAACCATGCTGGGTCAACAGGTGGCTTGAGAGAAGCAAAGGGTACCACGTTTGAAGGTGGTAATAGAGTTCCCTTTATTGCTCAATGGAAGGGACATATCCAAGGAGGAAAAATCAATAATGGTTTGGCGTCTAATATTGACCTATTACCCACTATCTGTGCCATCACCAACTCCAAACTACCGGTGAAAAAAATCGACGGAGTCAATGTATTTTCTCTATTAAAGGATGAGGAAAAAGCCGAACCCCGCAAAGAATTTCTATACTATCACCAAAAAAACAATTTGGAAGCTGTCCGCAAAGGCCAGTGGAAATTAGTCCTTGCACACCCGAGCAGAACTCATGAAGGGTTTATGCCGGGTCAAGACGGATTTCCAGGAAAACTTCGGGGGGACTTTCCTTACCCAGAGGCCCTATATGATTTAAGAAGAGATCCAGGCGAGCGCTATGATGTCCAATCGCTTTACCCAAATGTCGTAGCCGATTTAAAGCAATTAGCAGAAAAAGCAAGGGAAGAATTAGGAGACGATTTGACCCAAAGAATAGGAAAAGGGAATAGGGCCGTTGGCCAATAAAACAAGCTAAGCACATGAAGAAATTATTTTTTGCCACCCTGAATTTGTTGTTGGTATCCCTGACACTTTGGGCACAAAAAAAACCCAATGTCATTTACATCTATGCGGATGATTTAGGCTATGGGGAGTTGGGTGTCTATGGCCAACAAAAAATCAAAACACCTTTTTTAGATGCTATGGCAAAGGAGGGAATTCGGTTTACCAACCATTATACCAGTGCGCCTGTTTGTGCACCGGCTAGGTGTATGTTGATGACGGGCCAACACGCCGGCCATTCCTATATACGAGGTAATTACGAATTAGGTGGATTTAAAGACGATAAGGAAGGCGGTCAAATGCCATTGCCCGAAAACACGTTCACCATTGCCAAATTAATGAAATCTGCGGGTTATCAAACGGCACTCGTGGGCAAATGGGGTTTGGGCATGAACAATACCACGGGAGATCCGAACCTACATGGCTTTGATTATTACTACGGTTTCTTGGACCAAAAACAAGCACATAATTTATATCCCACCCACCTATGGGAAAATGGAAAATGGGATACGTTAAGAAATTCGTATCAATTAGTTCATGAATATCAAAACAAAAAAATCAGCATTGACTCCATTGATTTTGAGAAGTTCAAAGGCAAGGATTATGCAGCCACCAAAATGATGGAGAAAGCCCTAGCTTTCATCCAAAAGAATCAAAAAAATCCGTTCTTTTTATACCTGCCATTGCCACTTCCACATCTATCCTTGCAAGCGCCTGAAGATGAAATTAAGGCATACCAAGGAAAATTTCCGGAGACTATTTATACCGGTCAAAAGGGCG
>JABMMK010000182.1 GCA_013205605.1 Cytophagales bacterium
TCTACGAGGTGAATTGCTAGCTAAAATGAGTGGGAAACTTAAACTGAGTGTCGATTGCATAACTCAAAATTAGCCCAAAATATGAGAAATATATTTGTTGGCGAAAAAAAATAATTTAAAATCACTTGTAATTAATGTATAAACATTTAATTTTGCAAGATCTAATTAGGTATGATGTCCATTTCAGATGAAATAAAGCAGTCAAGCTTCAAAAATGAGGAAACAAAAGCCGTAATCAATTTGATTTTTACTGGCAACTTCATCGTACAAAGGCAGCAAGCATTTATGAAACCGTTTGGAATTACGATGCAGCAATTCAATGTGCTAAGGATTTTGGAGGGTCAGAAAGGCCAAGCGATCAGTGTATTATCGATCACCGAAAGGATGTTGGACAAAATGTCAAATGCCTCACGCTTGGTCGATAAACTATTTGCCAAAAAATTAGTTTCTAGGGTACCATGTGAAAAAGATCGCAGGGCGGTAGACGTGTACATTTTGCCAGCAGGTTCAGCCTTAATAAATCAAATTGAAGTACATTTGGATGAATTCAGAAAGCAGATAAGCCAATTAGGAGAAGAAAATTTAAAACAATTAAATGAATTGTTGGATCAATTCAGAGCGAGTATTTCTTAACAATTAAAAATAAACAATATGTCAATTATCGATTCGCTATCATGGCGTTATGCAGTAAAAAGAATGAATGGGAACAAAGTTTCTCAAGACAAATTAGATACCTTATTAGATGCGATTACTTTATCGGCTTCAGGTTTTGGCTTACAGCCGTATCAAATATTGATGGTGGAGGATGCCGATTTAAAGGCTAAAATTCAGCCGATTGCCTATGGCCAGCCACAAATTGCAGAATCGTCTCATCTACTTATTTTTGCAGCTTGGAATGAAGTAACCGAAGCGCACATTGACGCTTATATGAATTTAATCGCTGAAACACGCGGCATGTCCTTATCAGATTTAGGTGATTTCAAAGGGGCCATTGCCGGATCTATGAAACATAAATCTAAAGACCAACAAGCACAATGGGCTGACCGTCAGGTGTATTTAGCGATGGGCAATGCATTAGCTGCCGCTGCTGAGTTACGAATCGACACTACGCCGATGGAAGGATTTATTCCCGCGAAACTAGATGAGTTATTAGGTTTAGAGGCCAAAGGCCTACATTCCGTCCTTATTTTGGCGATCGGAGAACGCGACGAAGCGACAGATTACATGGTCAACGTGAAGAAAGTAAGAACCCCGAAATCGGAATTGTTTGTCCAACTGTAAATCATTGAAAAACTAAGTTCACAATATTGACTGAATTTAAATAATATAGAAAGAGGCTCCCATAGTGGAGCCTTTTTTTGTGGGGTTAAATGGTTCAAGAATATTTAGCTATAGGCGCCAAAAAAATTGTGATAAATTAGACCTTTACGTAATAAATTTTTATTTTTGCACGTAACACTTTAATTTATTATGAATACTAAACTCACATTAAATCTAGATAAAGGTGTAATTGACCAAGCAAAAAGCTATGCGAAAGAAAATAGCGTTAGCCTTTCTAAGCTAATCGAAAGCTATCTCGATTCTCTTACTACAAGATCTGAGAAAAAATCCAAAATAAGTCCATTGGTAAAAAGCTTAACTGGAGTTATTCCAAGCGCAAACTATGATGATAAAAAAGATTACAAAGATTATCTTTCTGAAAAATATTTGTAATGGAAAAACTCTTAGTTGATACAAATATCGTCATAGACCTACTGTCTAAACGAGATGATTTTTTTCAAGAAGCACAAGAATTGTTTACGCTTGCTGACCATAAAAAAGTGGAGCTTTTTGTTTCCGCATTAACTTTTGCAAATACACACTATTTACTTACTAAACATCAAAAACTTGACGATGCTAGAAAAACATTAATCAAATTTAAAGTGTTGGTAGTGGTATCTCCATTAGATGATAAAATTGTAGAACTTGCTTTAGTTTCGGATTTCAAAGATTTTGAAGATGCCATTCAATATCATACAGCACTAGAAAACGGAATTGACATTATTATTACAAGAAATAAAAAGGATTTCAAAAACTCAAAGCTTCCGGTTATGACGGCGAACGAATACTTGAATAAGTAAAGGCCTAAGCTAACATCGCGAATCAAGTCCTTCATTTGGAGATATCATTTGATCTCAGCCTTTAAGCCAGGAGATCTGTTTATCTAAAAATTAAGAACCCCGAAAGCGGAATTATTTGTCCAACTGTAATTCGTAGAATAGATCTATTCAGACTTTGTACTGAAATATAAATCATAAAGAAAGAGGCTCCCATCGTGGAGCCTTTTTTTGTGTGCAAAAATGATCAGTTATTCGATCAAAAATAGTCCATTATTGAATAAATTAGTCCATTTAAGAATGAGACAAATTATCTTCACCATCTACATTTACAAAGTCATCGCGAAGACAAAAAATAA
>JABMMK010000183.1 GCA_013205605.1 Cytophagales bacterium
CGAGTAATATCTTTTACTTTTTGATTATAATACGTGGTAAATGATTCACAAACATGGTTTTTATCTAAAGCTGAAATATTGCCTTTTGTAGCGTCTACAAATACCCCATAACTGCGATAACTCACCCCAGCCTTTTTGCAAAAATCCCAAATAAAACCATCTTTGTCATTAGCCACTTCACGTCTTCCCATTCCTTCAGTTACACCACCTCGCCGGCCATAACCCGTAGGCCAAGTTTTTTCTAAATAGTCATTAGCATGTGCGCCCATAGACCAATTATGGCCATCAGCTGATACCTCAGCATCCACATAAAAATTATCTAAGAGTACATATTCTCGAGCTAATTTATGTTGGTTAGGTGTATATTTTTCACCAAATAAACAAAGCGAAGTATCTCCATTTCCCTCTTTTATATCGCCAAAAACCTGATCGTATGTCCTATTTTCTTTCAAAATATAAAACACATGTTTAATGGGTGACGGATCGCCCACCTTCATAGGAATAGGATTATTGATCTCCCCAGCACTTACAAGCTCACGCTCTTTTTTATACGGTGAATTTTTGTAAACTTTTTTTGAATAAATAGACAAATCAGTGGCGGTTGGCGTATTGATAATACTCAAAGTTCCTTTCATTAAATTACCGATATACTGCCCACGCGTGTCTTCGCCTGAATGCGATTCTGAACGTATTTCTTTACTCACAGGCTGAGGTCCTTTCGGGTTGGCAAACGAGGTAAAACCCTTTCCATTAGCCACAAATATTTTTTGACCAATCACCCGAACGTTTGTTGGAAACCAACCCACCGGAATAAATCCTTTTGAAAAACTTTTTCCCTGAAGGCTGACATCAAATACCGCCAAGCAATTATTGTCAGCGTTAGCGATATAAAGAGTTTTTTCATCCGCAGAAAGCGCTAGTCCATTGGTCACAGAGCCTACCAGAGAATTAGGATATAAACCTGCATCTAATACCTCGATTACTTTTTGCGCTTTAGTATCAATAACGGAAACCGAATTATCACCTGCATTGGCTACAAACAATAGTTTTCCGCTTTTATTTAAAATCAACTCGTTCGGATTGTATGATACAGGAATATAACTCATTACTTTCCTTGTTTGCGTATCGAAAATAGCAATTTTTTTACCGCCCCAAAGTGAAATATACAGGAGTTTTTTGTCGGGAGAAAGTACGGATGTATAACCCTCGTGACCCATATTTTGCTCAAAAACTATCGCTTTTGTTTTTAAGTCAACAATATAAAATGAATTATTTTCTTTAGTCACCACGTAAAGAAGTTGGCGACTATCGTCAATTTCAATACCTACAGGAGATATTTTATTGGGCCATTTTTTACCCAACACAATACTGTCTTTAGCTATCAATTTACTATTTACAATATCGTATTTCAAGATCCAATTATCATTACCCCCGGAGGCATAAAGACTTTTTTCATCCTGAGAAAATTTCAGTCCATAAAAAGATTTAGGTATGATCACATCATCTAAAACCTTTTCGGTTTTAGTGTCGATCAACTGAATACTTTGGGTTCCTTGGCCATTGTTTGTAACAGCAATCCACTTTTTAGTGGAAGAAACAGCGATATTCAAAGGCAAATCACCTACTTGAACGGAACGACCCGCTGGTGTCAGGGACCAACCGTTGGGCAACATAACCCGCTTACTTTCTAATTGTGTGTCCAGATTTTGACCTAAAACAATCGATGAAACGAAAAGCAAAAATAGAATACAGAAATTTTTCATTTTATAATTTTAGGTTAAAATCTGAACTAACAATTAGGTTATACTATATTATTTTTCCCACCAAACTTTTATGTCACTATTATCTCCGCCAATAGCTGTAACCGCTTTGGCCAAGTTTTCAGGATTAAGTGATTGCAAGTAGGTTGGATAAGGCACACGGCTTGGAAATTTGTTGGCAGCTGGAATACCTGAACCACGAGGTAAAACGGGTAAGCCAGTACGACGCTTTTCAAACCATGCTTGGTAATCTACAAAAAAGGAAGCATAATATTTTTGCAACATAATTTGTTCTAATTGCTTTTGCTCTGAACCTGACACATCATATTCGATGGTTTTTTGTGTCAAGAAATTAGCTGGAACAGTTGTACCCCATTGAATCATAGATGCCGTAATACCCGCCTCATAATGTTGTTTTGGAGTTTTTCCAGTTTTGTACCCCTTTAAAGATAGCTCGGCTTTTAAAAATTCCAGCTCAGCATATGGCATCATAATGCCTAGTTGGGGAAGTGTTTTCAACGCATCTGTATAGCTTGAGTTTTGATCTACTACATATTCGAGCGTCGTGGGATATCCGCTTTGAATGCCTCTAAAAGTTGGCACACCTGCCACGACCACAGGAATAGCCCAAATTGCCCGACGAGGGTCTACACTAGCAATCAAGTTTCCTAAGAAAAATTGAGTGAAATAATTACCACTGCGCCAGTCAAGGGTACGCGCGTTATAGAACGGATTAAAGTAAGGGAATGTACCTGGATATTTCAATATCGCCTCATCCGCATTATTGACAAATGTAGGATATTTGACAGGATCAGCTAAAATTGCTGTAATTTGCTCCTTCACATTTACCTCTCCTTCTTTTTTCTCGAGACGTAATAATAACCTCAATTTTAAGGAGTTTGCAAACTTTCTCCAACGTTGAATCCCGACATTTTTACCGCTAGTCAGAGCGGTTGTATTATAAACTAAATCGCCCCCATAGGTTAATACTTTTGTGTCATCGAATAGAGAATTAGCCGCATCTAAATCCTTCAAAATTTGAATGTAGATATCTTTTTGATTGTCAAATGCGGGCTTAAATGTACCATTCGTTGCATTAATTGCCTGCGAATAGGGTACATTACCATATAAATCGGTGAGAATTGAATAGGCTAAACATTTATATATTAAGGCAATCGCCTTATAATTGTTTTCTTTTAGGCTTCCCGAAATTTTTATAATATCCTCAATGTCAGTCAGATTTTGATAAAAACCTGTCCAAACCCCAGCACCTGGTGATATCACATAGCGATGTAAACCTAAGCCTGAAGTACTTGCACGAGGTGCGTCCATTTGCATCAATTCATGCGTAAAATTCCTAGCCGCAGAAATTGAGTTATTCGTAAAACGGTATTGTAATTGGCTCAAAATCACTCCAGGATTAACTTTTTCTGGGCGATTAGGATCAATGTTTAATTCCTCAAATTCGTTGGTACATGAACTAATCACAAAAAGAGTGAATAAGCTAAATATGAGTCTCTTGCTAAATATATTTTTCATTTTATTATCGATTTGAAAATTAAAATTTAAAGGTTAGGTTGGCCCCAATACTGCGATTGGAAGGAAACTGAGTGAGTTCAACACCAGGAGTTAATGTTCCACTATTCAAGTTTCCTCCTTCAGGGTCGAAACCTGGGAACTTGGTAAAATTGAATAAATCACGGCCAAAAAACGCCACATTGGTTTGGCGAATACCTAATTTACTTAAAATAGACTCCGGCAACTTAAAGTCTAAACGCACTTCACGAATTTTTAAGTAGGATGCATCGAAAATATTAACTTCTGCATTACTGATTTGATAATAATTATCATAATAAGTAGCAGCAGTCACTTTCACTGTATTTGCTTTATAAGTACCATCAGCTTGAAGCACCACTCCATCCCCTATAATACCGCCATCACGGCCCGGCAAAGTAACCCTTGTTTTACCTAAGGTATTATTTTTATGACTTGTTTGCGAATACATGCTACCACCCATTTGAGCATCTAGTAATATGCTCAATTTCACCCCTTTGTAAGTAAGTTCATTGGATAAACTAGTTTTCCAATCAGCAAAGGCATTACCCCATTTTTTTATAATCGGGTTTAATTGGGCTGGCAAGCCATTCGTTCCATAAATAATTTGACCATCGGGAGACCGTTGGAAACCACGTCCATACATATCACCCATAAGCCCTCCCACACGAGCTTCTATAGTGACGTTGCTATTGTGCGCGTAAATTGTTTGATTGGTAATTCCGTCTGAAAGTTCCTCGACATAACTGCGATTTCTTGACCAAATAGCCGTGGCATTCCAAGAAAAGTTACTCGAAACAACCGGTTTTCCTGTCAATTTCACTTCCATACCCTTACTACTGATTAATCCTGCATTAATTAAACCATTGTTAAAACCTGATGTAGGATCCAAAGGAACTGCCAAAATCTGATTGCGGCTATTGTTATTGTAAAGCGCTACATCTAGACCAAGTCGATTTTTGTAAAGTCTCAAATCCAACCCTATCTCATACGAAGCAGTAATTTCCGGTTTCAAGTTGGCATTAAAAAGTGTTCCAGGATTGGTAAAGTTATTTCCGTAAATTTTGTCGTAGTAGCGAGCGGTTTGGTAAGGACGGGTATCATTACCTACTTGAGCCCACGAGGCTCTAAATTTTGCAAATGAAATAGCTTCGGGTAATGTAAAGATTTCATTCAAAAGAAAACTACTGCTCACAGAAGGGTAGAAGAACGAATTATTAGTAAATGGCAAGGTGCTGGACCAGTCGTTTCGACCCGTTAAATCCAAGAATATTTTCTCATCATAGGCAAATTGCACCGCACTATAAGCACTATGAATGGCTTTTTTTGTTTTGAGTGGATCGGCTACGGCTTGGTCTAAACTATTCGAAATTTGATAGATTCCTGGTTGGGCCAACTGATCCGCATAAAGACCTGCGAAGTCATAGGTTTGTTGCATGAAGTTAGCTCCTGCGCTCGCGTTGTAGCTAATCATATCCCCTATTTGATTTTTATAACTTAACAAAATGTCGGAATTAGACTCATACGAAAATACATTCTGCTCACGAAACATGCCTCTTGGGTATTTAGTCATACTAAAAGGCCTTTGTTGAGAACGGAACTCAAAGGACATATCCAAACCTGAACGCAACATAAGACTAAGGTTTTCCGTAAACTGATAATTGGCTGTGATATTCCCAATAAAACCATTTTTATTCATTTTATTCAGCATTTCATACATATCCAAATAAGGATTATCAGGACCTGGATTAAATGGATTTTTTTGAGCTATACCCTCCAAGCCAGGCTGCCAATAAGGCTTATACCATTCTGGCTTAACATTAGGCGATGGACCAATAATCAAAAAATACATTAGCGATTGGTTGTTATACCCTGCCGCAGGAAGATTATCACTTTTTTTGTTGGTATAATTAGCTTTTGCTGAAATTTTCAGTTTGGAAGATAATTGTTGATTAACTGAAAGCGAAGCATTGATACGCTCAAAACCAGTATTTGGAATTATCCAATCATTTTTCATGTGTGTCAACGAAAATCTGGCTGAGCCTTTATCAGTTCCACCATCCAGTGATATACTATTTGAAATAGTTTTTCCTGTTTGAAAATAATCTGAAATGTAATTTGGATAGGCTACCCAAGGAGTACGGACCGTTGGCTTTCCATCTGGAGCATCCGGATTGTATTGAAAATAGTTTTGACCATTAAATTTGGGCCCAAATGCACGTCCTGAAGCTACATTGCTAGCTGTATTGATACCATCTTCACTGGCTAAATATGAATAATATACGTCGGAACGACCTTCCCCATATTCAAATTGATAATCAGGCCAGCGGTTAACTTGCTCAATATTAAAGTTTGAATTAATCGTCACACCGATCCCTCGATCTTTACGAGCACCTGTTTTTGTCGTGATGACCAAGGCACCACCCGCTGCGCGACTACCATAAAGTGCCGTGGCACCTGGACCTTTTAGCACCGTTACATTTTCAATATCATCCGGATTTAAGTCGGAAACAGTGGAACCATAATCAACTGGGCTATCAGCCGCAAGATGTGACGTATATCCTGTTCCTGTAATTTTACTAGATACGGGCACACCGTCCACTACGATTAATGCTTGATTGTTATCCAAATTTAGGGATGACTCACCCCTCAAGGTAATTCTTGACGAACCCATAGGACCTGAACCAGTTCCCTGAATATTTAAACCAGCAACTTTTCCTGATAAAGTATTTACCCAGTTGTTCGACTTAGCGTCAACGACCGCATTTGACATCACCGTAGTAGCTGCAAAACCTAATGATTTTTCTTCTCGCTTAATACCCAAGGCAGTAACCACGACTTCGTTTAAGATCCGTGAGTCCTCCTGTAGTACAACGTTAATAGTAGTTCGGTTGTTAACAGCAACTTCTTGGCTAATAAAGCCAATGGAAGAAAAAACCAAAATGGCTTTTTCAGATGCTTGAATTTTGTAATAACCTTTTGCATCGGTTACAGCTCCAATACTTGTTCCTTTTACATTGACAGAAACACCTGGAGAAGTCTCTCCTGTAGCTTCAGTCACAATCCCAGAAATAGTATTATTTTGAGAAAAAACATTATTGACAATACTGCAAAAAACTAAAATAGTCAACAATACAGATAGTACACTTTTTTTCATTTTGACGGATTTGATTTTTAAAATATGCTCAAAAGTATATTTAAAATTCAGCCCCCTTATTACTAAATTGTTATCAATGTATTATTTAAAGGCAATTATCGAAAAACCTAATAAACGATTCATTTTTTGACAAAAGACAATCCTCCTATGTAAATAGATCAATTCCAAAATCAAAAAAGGAATAAATCAACAAACAATTTATAGAATAAAATTATGATTATTTCAATTAAATGTCGGCATAACTATAAGATATATTCTCCCATATTAGGTCCAAACCACCATGGTTTTAGGTTCGTATGCCTCAAGGTAAATTGCTTTCCGGAAATAATAAAACCCACATGACTCCCATTAAAACTGGTCACATTCGCTTTAAATCCTTTGGTGGCCAAAGCGTCTTTTAGTTGGCGCGCAAACTCCCGATTGATCTAACATCGAGTGGTCAACCAAATTAGATTTTTAATTTTAAGAGGCGCTTTGATTTGGCAACAAAATTTCAGCTTGATTTTCCTTACCTAAACGCATGGTTACCAAAATGGAAATGGCGAAATAAGCCATTATAATTTTGCTTGAATGGGCAAAAAAATGGTCCAAGCCAAACCAATCGCCAAAAAATAGCAGGATTGAAATCCCATAACATGCCTTAACTATTTCCCAAATAATCGAGGACTTATTCCCGTCCATAAAGTCGGTCAAGGCAAAAATGTAAATCAAGATAAAACCTCCATAAATAAATATATCAGGAGTCCCAATGACTGCGATGTTTTTAAGTAAATAGGCCGTTACTAAAAAAATAACCGCTATTTGAATCCAAACCCAATAAATGAAAAAAGATGACCTTTTTATGTAATATTTTTCAAAATTAAACACATCATCAATTTTCGTTACGGGATATTCTTTTTCTACATCAGCAGGTCGCCAGCCGGTTGGATTAGTCCAAACAGAAACTTTATTTTTCCAACTAGAGGTACGCCAAGTATCTTGAATCAAGAGCCATAAGTGAATAAAATTTATTTTGATAGGATTCCAGGTGCGCATAGGTCGGGTTATCCCATAAACAGGAATTATATCGGCTCTTTCTTCTTGGAATGTACCAAAAAGCTTATCCCAAATGATGAATATTTGGGACATATTTTTATCTAAATATTCAGGGTTAAAGGCATGATGAACACGATGATGCGAAGGGGTAACAATCAAATGCTCCAGAAATCCCATGCGATTTATGTAGCGAGTATGATACCAAAATTGGGCAAAAAACTGGATTGGAGTGACCGTCGCGATAACCATAGGCGAGATCCCTAAAAGAGCTGCTGGCAACATAAACAAAGTGAATACCTTGACAAATGAAGAAATAGGCTGACGCACGGCACATGCTAAATCAAATTCCTCACTACTGTGATGCACAATATGACTATTCCAGAAAAAATTATTCGCATGTTCAATCCGATGTATCCAATAATGTGAAAAATCAAGAACAACAAATGCGAAAATATACGTGGCCCATGTTGACTCAATATGAGTCAATGCCACTCGATCCTCAATCCACTGGTAACTTAAAATAGTGAAACTTAAACCCAATACGTTTTTCGTCACCATGGTAATGGAAGAAGTTAGGCTACTTGCCGTGTCAAGAAGATTCATCTTTTCTCCTTTAATATAACGACCATACAATTTTTCTAACACAATAAATACCAAGAAAATCGGTATTATGATTAAAAGAATTTTGCCATATTTCTCCATACTACTAATTTAAAATTTGAACAATGAATCATTTTTAGAGGCAGTTCACGGAATTCACGAACGCTATACAAAATGAATCTTGTTAATTTTTGAAATTTGTTTAATCTAGACTAAACCCAAAAATAGTCATAAAGTTTAAAAACTCAATCGGCATCAATCAATGAACTTTCTATGTGAGTAAATGAATCATATTCATAAATGTCATGATTCATTGCAGCGCATTAAAAGAATATTTATATTTGACGAATATGAAGTACTAAACATAGTTCCTACGAATTTTGTACTTTGAAAAAACCTATCATGCTATGCGTAAATATCTATTATTAGTCATTTCTTTGACTATTTTCATAAGTTTTCATGTGCAAGCAGAAGATTATAAGGCTTCCATGTTTGGGATAAAATCCAATGGGACGACCATGAATACCAACTCAATTCAAAAAGCCATCGATTTCATCCATGAAAAAGGTGGAGGCCGACTCGTATTTTATGTGGGGCGGTATTTGACCGGAACGATCCAACTCAAATCCAATGTAACCATTCACTTAGAGGAAGGGGCTACGATGGTCGGATCTACCAACATCTATGATTATAACATCAATGGACCTCATTTTTCGTCTCTAGTTACTGCCTACAAAGCAGAGAATATTGGACTAACCGGCAAAGGGGTGATCGACGGCCAAGGCCGGGATTTAGCATACACCCTATTAGATCAAGTACAAAAAGGAGTGCTTAAAGATGAATTAGTCAATGACCGTCCTGCGCTTCGTCGGCCTAAAGGCATATATTTCCGTGAGTGCAAAAACGTAGAAATTTCAGGCATCATGGTTAAAAATGCCGCCGAATGGGTTGTGGTGCTTGATCAATGTGAAAATCTGAAAATTGACAAAATCACGGTCGACAGCAAAGCTTTTTGGAACAACGATGGGATTGACATTGTCGATTGTAAAAATGTCGTACTTAGCAATTCATTTATTGACGCAAGCGATGACGCCATTTGTTTTAAATCGCATGACCCCACTAAGCTTTGTGAAAATGTAGTGGTGCGAAATAATGTCGCTAGGTCGAGTGCCAATGGCATTAAATTTGGAACAGTGACCTCAGGAGGGTATAAGAATTTTAAGATTGTCAACAATAAAATATACGATACTTTTCGGTCCGCCATCACCATCGCCACTCCCGATGGAGGGGTGATTGACAACATTTTTGTCGACAGTTTGTATGCTTATAACACAGGAAACTCTATTTATTTGAGAATCGGTGCGCGTTGGAACAAAGGCCGAACAGGTTCTATGAACAACATCACCATTCAAAACATGTATTGCGAAATCCCCAACTCCAAGCCAGATGCCGGTCGGGAATATGAGGGACCCATCGAAGACCTTCCACGCAACATTTCACCTGCTAGCATCGTAGGTTTGCCTGGACAATACATTTCAAATGTAACCCTTCGCAACATTCAAATTGTCGTGCCAGGAAATAGCAACCCAACCTATGCATATCGAGGAATCAAGCCAGCTGATTTAGATAGCATTCCCGAAATGCCAGCTGCTTATCCTGAATATTCACAATTCAAAGAACTCCCTGCATGGGGATTTTATGTCCGTCATGTTAAAAATCTAACCATTGAGAATGTCACTTTAACCGCTCAAGGAAAGGAATACCGACCAGCCATCGTATTGGATGATGTGCAAGGGGCCACTTTTTCCGAAATGAAGTACATCGAACCAGAAAGTACTAAGAAAAAACAAGTACAT
Source organism: Cytophagales bacterium (assembly GCA_013205605.1). Taxonomy (GTDB): domain Bacteria; phylum Bacteroidota; class Bacteroidia; order Cytophagales; family Spirosomataceae; genus Aquirufa. The sequence goes on from JABMMK010000183.1 coordinate 9,963, forward strand.
GTGTATAAGTCTTCCGAAGTGTTGCTCAAAAAATAACCGAAACCTCATATGAACTATATAAATAAAATTTCGCTATTCTTTTTCTTGCTGTTGGGCTTTCAGCTTTCAGCCAAAGATTATATAGCCACGGAATTTGGCGTTAAAAATGACGGCATTACGCTCAATACCTGTTCGATTCAAAAAGCCATCGATTTTATCACTGAACATGGAGGTGGAAGACTCGTTTTTGAATCCGGGAATTATGTGACTGGTAGTATTTATTTGAAGTCGAATGTGACGCTCCAACTAGATTACGGTGCAACAATTTTGGGATCGACTAATCCATTTGATTACGTGAAGGATAAAAAAATCGGTTGGATGTCTATGATTTTTGCGGTAAACCAAGAAAACATTGGCATTACAGGGAAAGGAATCATCAACGGTCGTGGATTTATCACGGCAAACAACATGGTTAATTACATTCATCGGGGTGTTTACGCGGATCCTCTGAAATACGATAGGCCTAATGAAACCAATCGGCCACAAAATATTTATTTCCGCGAATGTACCAACATCAAAATCATAGACATCACGCTGAAAGATCCCGCCAGTTGGAACCAAACCTATGACCAATGCAAAAACCTTTACGTGGACCATATCACCGTGGACAGCAAATCGTATTGGAATAATGATGGCATCGATGTGGTGGACTGCGATGGGGTGGTGATCAAAAATTCCTATTTTGACGCAGCGGATGATGTGCTTTGTTTCAAATCGCATTCAGCCCAACATATGTGTCAAAATGTGGTGGTGGATAATTGTGTCGGTCGGTCTAGTGCCAACGGGCTGAAATTTGGTACCGTGTCGCGAGGAGGATTTAAAAATTTCAAGGTAACTAACTTGACTATTTTTGACACGTTTCGATCAGCCATCACTTTTGCGGCGGTCGACGGAGGTGAAATTGAAAATATTGTCATTGACGGTGTTCGGTCGATTAATACCGGCAATGTGATTTATTTGAGGATTGGAGATCGCTGGAGCAGTGGAAAGAAACCCTACATGAAAAACATTAGTATTTCAAATGTATATGCTGAAGTGCCCTCGGGCAAACCCGACGCAGGATATAATTTTGAAGGACCTATTGAAGATTTGCCGCGCAACATCTCCCCAGCCAGTATTGTGGGTTTGGTTGAAAATAAAATCCAAAATGTAACACTCAAAAACATTCAAATCGTATACCCTGGAAATGGAAATCCCTTGTATGCTAAAAGGGGATTGACCCCTGCGGATCTAGATGGTATTCCTGAAATGCGGGAAGCCTACCCCGAGTTTTCCCAATTCAAGGAACTTCCGGCGTGGGGTTTTTATGTCCGTCATGCGGAAGGAATTACCTTTGAAAATGTCACGTTTACGGCACTAAAAAAAGATTATAGACCTAGTGTGGTGCTAGACGATGTGAAGAATGCTACTTTCTCAGGCTTGCAGGTGAATGAACCTGAAAGTGCTGGAAAACAACAAGTGTTCCCGCATAATACCAGCAACTTGATTATTAAATAAATACACAGGCTCATCGAATTATTTCAAACCTAAATCGGCGAGCGTATAACATCAAAAAATATGCAAAAATTGTTCTTAAAAATATGTTTATTCATGGTCATAAGCCAAGGGGCTTTAATCGCCAAAGACTACAATGCATCGTTATTTGGCATAAAATCGGATGGTGTAACGTTAAATACACCCTCCATTCAAAAGGCTATTGATTTCATCAGTGAAAAAGGCGGCGGTAAACTTAAGTTTTATGTTGGCCGATATTTAACGGGCAGCATCCAATTGAAGTCCAATGTGACGATTGAATTAAATGAAGGGGCAGTGCTGGTTGGCACCCCGTCTATTTATGATTATGTTGGAATCAATGGAATAAAAGCTTTGATCGTTGCCGATGGCCAACAAAATATCGGAGTTTCGGGAAAGGGTGTCATTGAAGGAAAGGGACCGGCCGTATTAGAGCAAATCGCCAAGCAAATTCAAAAGGGATATTTGCAAGAAACGATTTCACAGGCAAGTCCTGCTTTGATTGCCTTGAATAATTGTAGTGGCGTCAACATCGAAGGTTTTAATTTGCAAAATGCCTGTGGAAATGTCATTGCATTGACGGCTTGCAAGCAAGTTCGTTTGGCTGGGCTCAAAATAAAAAGCATGTCCAACAAGGAAACCAAAGGCTTAGTAATTTCTAAGGTGGATGGAATCAAATTAGAAAACCTGTTCATCGAAACAGTACAATCAGAAATAAAATCAGATGGATTGTCGACGAACATTTCAATGGTCAATTGCCAATATGCCTCGGGGAAA
>JABMMK010000184.1 GCA_013205605.1 Cytophagales bacterium
AGAAGGATTTTGGAATTCTGCTGGAACAGGTTGCTTAGCATCTTCAAAAGACTCTTTCTTAAATTGAGCAAATTCCTCCGCATTCATCATATCAAGACGTCCCTTCATCGGTACATTTTGAGTTCCTGTAAATGCATTAAAACTTACTGTCATTCCAGCACCCTTACCTTTCTTTGTCGTAATTAATACAACACCATTCGCGGCACGAGAACCATAAAGTGATGTAGAAGATGCATCCTTTAAGATGGAAATATCTTCAATCTCATCTGGGTTCATGGCACCAATCGAACCTGTGATAGGAAAACCATCCACTACATATAATGGATCAGAACCAGCAGAAACAGATAATTGACCACGAATACGAACGTTCATTCCTGTTCCTGGCTTACCTGTTGTTTGGTTAATTTGAACACCCGCTAATTGGCCTTGTAATTTTTGACCAATTTGAGTAACAGGTAAATCTTTCAAATCCTTATACGATATTGTTTGTACAGCTCCAGTAATCTCTTTTTTGTTTTGACTACCGTAACCCACAACAACAATCTCATTTAAGGTTTTGTTATCTACTGTTAATGTTACATCAATAGACTTCTGTCCTGTGTAAACAACATCAGCAGAGTTGTAACCCACGGAAGAAATCCTCAAGGTTTCATTTCTGCTCACATTAATTTTAAAATTACCCTCTCCGTCAGTAGAAGCACCACGGGAAGTACCGACAACAGAAACAGAGGCACCAATAACAGGTCCGCCATCTGATCCCTTCACTTTTCCTGAGGCAGCTTGTTGTTGCGCCATCATGGATGTGGACAGAATTAGAAATAAACCGAGGAATACTCCCCCAATCTGACTTCCAATTCGGTGTGCAATAGAATTGTTTTTCATAAAAAATGTTTTAGGTTAAATAAATTAAATAAAATAAGTTTAGAGGTATTAAATCAAGATTACACTCTTTTTAACAATACAAGTTTAACAACCATTATCTTATTAACTATCCTTATAGGCATTAGGATAGTTAAATTTTTTATGGATTTATTTAAATAAAAATTTTATTTATCTTTTTATTTCCAAAGTGACAAATTGAATATACTTGGTATATTTATATTAAATAATTTTTAAGATATGCAATCAACTCGAAGATCCTTTTTGCAAATTTCTAGCTTGGGGCTAATTAGTGTACCCAAGATTATTTCTAGCAATATTTTTTCATCTAAAAATATAAAAGGTAATTCAGAGGTACCTTTCATTCAGAATGAAGAACGTATAACCCGTATTGAAAAAGCACAAAAACTATTAAAGCAAAATAAGATGATTGCGCTGGTGTTAGACGCGGGCACCAACATGGAATATTTTTCTGGAATTCGTTGGAATCCTTCAGAAAGGTCTATGTTGGCCATCATTCCGGCTACCGGAGAAATCACTTATATATGCCCATCTTTTGAGGAAGATCGATTTCTTGAGGTCAAAAAAATAGGTTCAACAGTTCATACCTGGGAGGAACACGAAAATCCATTTGAGTTACTTATTCAAGTACTTAAAAAAGAAGGTTTCAAACAAGGGACTATTGCCATCGAAGAACAAACGCGATTCTTTATTTCAGATGGAATCAAAAAAGCGGGCAAAGGATTTAAATTAGTCAGCGGGGATCCGATTACGATTCCTTGCCGACTCATTAAATCGAAAAACGAAATAGCCCTGATGCAGAAAGCCAATGATATCACGGCCATCGCCATTCAATACGGATTAACATTTTTATCTGAAGGGATCAATCCGGCCTCTATTTCACAGAAAATTGCCGCTAAGCATGCTGAATTAGGTGGCCAACACCGTTTTGCTTCCGTGACTTTTGGAGTTGCCAGCTCTTTTCCGCATGGCAGTTCTCAAAAACAAATACTCAAAAAAGGAGATATTGTGATGCTCGATTGCGGTTGCAGTGTAGGTGGTTACGAATCCGATATTACAAGAACGATTGTTTTTGGTCCCGCATCTGAAAAGCAAATTAAAATATGGGAACTCGAAAAAATAGCACAAGCCGCGGGATTTGCCGCTGCAAAACTGGGAGAACCCTGTGAAAATATAGATTTCGCCGCTCGTAAAGTAATCATCGACGCAGGCTATGGCCCAGGATATAAATTGCCAGGACTACCGCATCGAACCGGGCACGGAATAGGAATGAACGGTCACGAATGGGGAAATATGGTGAAGGGCAACCAATTAAAACTCCAAGTGGGGATGTGTTTTAGTATTGAACCAACCATCGCCATCCCGAATGAATTTGGAGTGCGCCTTGAGGACTGTGTATATATGACTGAAAATGGACCTAAATGGTTTTCAAACCCAAGTCCTTCCATCGACCAACCCTTTATTTAATTACCCTAATTTCAAATGTTGGTTGACACAGGACGGAATATCACTCGCATAATGTGACACATAAATGAGGGTGGTTTGACTATTTGAACAGATATAGTCTAAAATTTCTTTGACCCGCTGAATTTGTTCCTCATCCAATCCTTGGCATGGCTCATCCAAAATCAATAAAGGCGGATTCTTAACCAGCGCCCTGGCTAATAAAACCATTCGCTGTTCCCCCGTCGAAATTTGCTGAAACATCCGATCTGCCAAATGAGAAATCCCAAAAACACCCAACCATAAAGCAATCCGCTTATGTTGATCTTCCGAAATTTTCTTATAAACACCCAAAGTATCGAATAATCCCGATCCTACGACATTAAAAACATTTGCTGGCTCCCTAAAATAAACGTGAAGTTCTGGACTTACATACCCGATTCGTTTTTTTATATCCCAAATACTCTCCCCAGTCCCTCGCTTTCGATCAAATAAAATGATGTCTTGTGAATATGCCTGAGGATTATCTGCCGTTATCAAACTTAATAAAGTTGATTTACCCGCCCCATTGGGACCCGAAAGGGCCCAACGATCACCTGATCTGACTTCCCAAGATATGTCGGATAAAATTACTTTTTCCCCATATTGAATGGTCACATTCCGTAGGTTTACAGCCTGTTGGAATACTTCAAAAACGTGAGCCGATGTGATCAAATCATCCATCACAGTGTGATTGAAAACAAATTTGTCAACCTTGCGGAACGATTCATAAGCAGAAACCGGACCATCCCAAGCAGCACGACCATTTTCTAAATAAATAACTCGATTGACACATGCAGGCAAAGCTGCTGGAGAGTTAATCAAAATAAATTGAATGGAATTTTCCCGAAGCTTCTCCAAACAATTAGCTAATATCTCCCTCCCCTCCACATCAAGACCCAAAAAAGGGTTATCTAAAATAAGCCAATCGGGATCCCTTAGAACCGATTTCACTAATTGCAAACGCTTATTTTCACCATTGGAAAGGGTGACTAAGGG
>JABMMK010000185.1 GCA_013205605.1 Cytophagales bacterium
CCTCCAAAGAGTCTATTCCTGTATTATCTTCAATCAACAGACTTAATTCCAGCGCATCGTTGGCAATCTCCCTTTGTGTTCCCTGTTTTAAAATGTCTGCGAGCTCTTTGGCTAATTCAAAATCTCCGGTATAAAAATACAATTTGGCCGTTTTGATTTTTGCTTCGTAGGCAAGGGGGGAATCTTTGACCTGCTTTTCCACTTGCGCATATTGAATTAATGCATCGTATTTTTTTCCTTCATACGTTAAAATATCTCCGAGCTCCAGTTTCATTTGCGCTTGTAAATCGAGATCATTTTGCGCCAACAAAATTCCCTTGTTTAAAACTAAAACTGCGGAATCCAATTGCTTTAGTTGATATGCATACAATTTTGCCTCCTGCCAATATGAACTCATCGAAATAGCATTATCCCCTCGGTCACTTCTTAATTTCTGATAAGCGCTAATTAAATTCCTCACTTCGGCTATTTCCGGATTCTCTTTTCTCAAAACAACTTGTTCTCGAGCGGCAATTGACATTTGTTGCCAACGGGGCTTTTGATTGGATCCGGGATAACTTTTAATCAAGTAATCAAATATTTGACTAGCCAAAGGCCATTGCTGACTTTGAAAAATATAGGAAGCAAATTCTAACAAGCGCTTACCCTGTTCATTTTTATATCGCATATCCAAAGCCCTTCGCTGATTCCAAGCCTTGTCCCAATCCCCATTAAAAATATAAGTACTCACCAATAACTCGATTAAATTAGCATCATCAGGAAATTGTTGGATTTTTTGAATGAATAATCGCTCTATTTCTGAAAAGGGAATTTGTTGTTCATATAATCCATAAGCAAATTGCTGCACCAAAGATAAATCTCCCGTTTTTAATAAGTTATCCACATTCTTTCCACATTCATCAAGCCATATTGATGCTAAATTATCTTCATTAAACAAATTATAGGCATAATTTGTAAATAAATCACCATTAATTACATGATTACTTACAAATTCTTCCAGTACCTTGTTTCGCTTTTTTTCATTTTTAATTAATTGAATGGATTTGAATTCAGATTTAAACTTTTGATTGGAAGTAGAATCTTGAACAATCAAATGATTATCTAGGCCAAAGACTTGGTTTAAAATCAGACAGAAAAAGAAACACTTTATCCACATAGTATAATTAAAAGAAATAAAATTTTAAATGTATCTTTTTTGTTCTTCATTATTGATGTCTGTGGATAAGTGGATAAGTCTAAAGTAGCTTTTCAACTAGCAGATAATTAAACACTTATATTTTTCAATACCATTAATGCTAAGTGGATAAGTTTTCATTTGGTTGTGGATAAGTAATTAGTTATCCACATGCACTTGGTCAAATTTTATTTATACACAATTGGCCTTCAGCTTTGTGGATAATATGTGTATAAATTTGGCACTTATCCACATTAGTTTTGGGTACTTATCAACAAATCAGTAATTTGGAAATTGGCCTTTAACTTCACTTTGCCCTCTAGATAAAAGACACTTTCCGGCTTTGTTTTTAGTATAAAATTGCCAATATCTTTATATCTATTTTTATTTGTGTCGTCGATGGCCCTTATTACATAGATCCCCGGTTCGATATGTAGAAAATTAAATTTTTGGCTTGTATTCTGTTCATACAAGACTTGCATGTTAGCGGCATTCAGAAGTTGTACTATATAGTTACTAGGCAGCTCGCCGACCTTTCCTTCTATGCTTCCGTACTCTTCTAAATCCTGGAATTGAAATGCTTGTTTTTGGACGTCGCTGGAATCATTTTCGACACTAACAAAGGCCCCCTTTTCTAGATTGAGTAAAAATTTCTCCCTGTACGGCAAAAACGATCGTTTAATGGTCAATTGGTTGGAATATTTGTTCCACATGTACGCTTCATCGGGCAGCGTGATAGTTTCGTTTTCTTCAGTTATAAATTGGACTCGTTTGCTATCCCAAGAAACAACAGGTTTAGGAAAGCCTAAGACCAATGAATCCTCTGGCGAAACATATTTCCCTTGAGCCGGCAGATAACTTACCTGTAAGGTTGTTCGAACAATCTTTTCTTTTTTATTTAGCTCTCGGAATTTTACTTTTAAGGGTATTTTAATTTTCCTATTTAGCGAGTCTGTTACGTTGGCACTCAGGAATAACGTATCTTTTGCCTCCTGGTTTTTCACATAAATGCGTATGTTTTTATCCCCTTCTATCTGATAGATCAAGTCTTTTTTATTATCTAATTCTAAGGCCTTAATTCCTCGACTCATTTCATACAAAACGGTTTTGGCCGTACTTGTTGTTTTGGTAATTTTTAGAGGATCTAGATTTTGAAGCGCGATAGAAAAATTCTTTGTTTCATTTTTGTTTAGTGTAAAAAATGGCTCTGTCAAAAAATCAACCGGCTCCTTATTCGAATTATACAAAAGGTTGTTGTTGGCATCTATAAATGCAGCCATATAATACTTCCCCTGCGCCAAATTTTCTAAGGTATAGATACCCGAAGTATCGGTTTTCGTGAAATAATAGGGCTTTGCCTTATCGATTCGAAGCGTGTCATTATAGGGGTATAGGCCCACCAAAATATTCTCAAAAGCCTTATTTAGGTCGACCAATTTAATTTTTCCTGTAATGCTTAGCGAATCGATCGTGTTCGATGTGCTAAAAACGAGCTTGATATTTTTGCCAACATTTCTTTCTGACATATCCTCGATTGCATTTCTAAAATTGAACGTATATGTTGTTTGGTCTTTCAGGGCGCTATCCAACAATATGCTTAATCCGTTCGGCCGGATACGAGTTTGGTAGGTGCCTATATTGGGGGTAATCAGTAATTCTTGATTTAGATTTCTAACGTTGACATATTCATTAAACACGAGTTCCAATTTTTTCCCTTTGTAATTTTTACTTTTATTGAGCGGTATGGAGGTGACCAACTTGGGCGCAAGTGTATCTTTTTTTCCACCCGGAGGGCTAGCCATTTGAGCACAGCTTTGAATCATTAATAAAGCCGTGACGAATAAAAAGGAAAGGAGAACAACCTGTTTGCTTCGAAGATCAGACATGCTCAAAAATATATAAATTACTTGAATAATTTCCCTTGCCAAAATAGGCGCTTAGGTTGGACCACAAGCCGACCATTAACGAGCTGATCAATTTCTTCTTGCCCGTTTTGTATTCATGACTGAGTAAAGAGATATAAAAACTATCAAAAATCTGGCCCCTAGTTGATTTTAATTTAAACCCATGCCTTTTAGCCAAAGACGCTACCGTGCTTGGTTCAAAATGGTAGATATGCCTAGGCACATCATAAGCCGCCCAATATTCTTTAAAATGTTGCGCATCAAAGCTTTTAGAATTAGGCAATGCCAAAAGCAAGACCCCCTCTTTCGCAATTTTAGATTTGAAAAACATGAAATATTCCTCAAGCTCATACACGTGTTCTAATACATGCCAAAGTGAGATTAAATTAAATTTTTCATTTTTAGGAATGTTTTTAATGGAGGAATAAATATCAATGCCCAGCATAGTCTCGGCCCTCGCAGCAGTTACGGGATCTAACTCCATACCGCTAATTTTCCATCCAGCTTTTTGACATGCATGGAGAAAGTGGCCATTCCCACAACCGATATCCAATAGTTCAAGATTGCCTGTTTTCTCTTTTTCGATCCAACGCGTTTTTTGTTTTAAGGTAAAATTTCTGACTAAGTGGTAGAGCTTATTGATGATTCCCCTTTGGGTGTCGCTATGTGAAATGTAATTTTCTGACTTATAATAAGGACCTGCCTCGGAGGCGGTTGGCCTAGGATTTGTAAATAACAATTCGCACGCTTGACAATGAGTGAGCTCAAAATTTTCATGAGTGACGGTATAATCTTTTGCCGTTAAAAAGGGCAATATTTTTGTTTCACCACAGGCAGGACAAGAGCTTAGTTTTTCCATCATCGACCCATAAACAAAAGTAAAATGGAAACATCGGAAGCCGAAACTCCGGAAATCCGACTTGCTTGGCCAATGGTTTCTGGCCTAATGGCTTTTAGTTTTATTCTTGACTCTGTGGACAAGGTTTTGATTTTATCGTAATCAAAACTTGCTGGGATCGCTAGATCTTCCATGGTTTTCATTTTGTCAACCATCAGCCTTTCCTTCTCTATATAACTCTCGTATTTAACAATGATTTCGACCTGCTCCAATTCCTCATTCGTATAGCCGTTTTTAATTTCCTTGAAATGCTCGTTGGTCAGCAATGCCTCAAAACTTAAATCAGAACGCCTTAATAAATTGACCAATGGCGTGCCTTCTCGGATGGGAGAACTTTGATTATTTTCAAGCCAATCGTTTATATTTTCAGGGCGAATTTTAATCGTTTTTATTTCACTCATGAGAGCAGCCACATTCGATTTTTTCTGAGCGAAGCGATCCATTCTTTTTTGTGTGGCGAGACCCAGTTTAAATCCTTTGTCGGTCAATCGCTCATCCGCATTGTCTTGTCTAAGCAAGGTCCTAAACTCGGCTCTCGACGTAAACATGCGATAGGGCTCATCTGTTCCTTTGTTGATCAAATCGTCAATTAAAACGCCTATGTAGGCATCTGATCTCGACAAGGTAAAAGGATCCAATTGGTGTGTTTTTTGATGCGCATTAATTCCCGCCATTAATCCTTGGCAAGCCGCTTCTTCATATCCCGTTGTCCCATTTATTTGACCCGCAAAAAACAAGCCACTTATTCTTTTTGTTTCAAGCGTCGACTTTAATTGGGTTGGCGGAAAATAGTCATATTCTATGGCATAACCTGGCCTAAACATTTTGGCTTTTTCAAATCCAGGAATTAATCGAATCGCCTCAAATTGTATTTCTTCTGGGAGTGATGTCGAAAAGCCATTGACATATATTTCTACGGTTCGCCAACCTTCTGGCTCCACAAAGATCTGATGGCTGTCTTTATCAGCAAATCGATTTATTTTATCTTCTACGGATGGGCAATAGCGCGGTCCTAATCCTTTTATTCTTCCCGCAAACATCGGCGATTTATCAAAGCCTTTTCTTAATGCTTCGTGAACTTTTAAGTTGGTATGCGTGATCCAGCAAGAGCGCTGTTCCTTAATATGGGTCTCGCTCATATATGAAAAAGAGCTTGGGTTTTCGTCTCCCTTTTGC
>JABMMK010000186.1 GCA_013205605.1 Cytophagales bacterium
ACCAATGAAAAAAAACAAAAAAAAGTTAAAAGAAAAATCCACCCACCTGAACTACGATTGCAGAGCCATAGGGCGACTGCTTTCCTGAAGTTTCTGAATAATTTAAATCATACATGAGCGATAAATTGATTCCGATTCGAGAACCAATTCCAACACCCACTAAAAATGGATTTGAATATCCTCCCGTGGTACCTGGAGACATATTATTGAAATTTTCCAACTGTGCCGTTAGGTATCCTTGACCTATCAAAGCAGATAATGCAGGAATTTGTTGGCGTACAAAAATACGCTCACCTAATAAATTACTGGTAGCTTTAAAACCCGCATAACTTGCAGAATAATACTGATACGTCATCCCAAGGCCTAAAATCGTATTTTTTGCGAGTAAATAACCCGCCATAGGTGAAATACCAATACTGGTAGGATTACCAAAACTCAATCCAGTAACACCACCGCCAAAATGCAATCGCTCCCTAAAACTAAGTTCACTCACATCTGGCTCTATATCCAAATCACCTCTGGCTCCCTCCTCTTTAATCACGATTGGATCCTGTGCAAATAAATTAGGCGTATAAGCCAAAAAAGAAAATAAAATCAGTACTGCTATCCTATTCATCATAAAAATTTTCATGCGACAATCACTCTTAAACTTTAAAATTTGAGATTTAGCAAAGCTACAAATCACAACTCAAATATCACATAGAAATTGGGATTTTAAAAATCTATCCATTGATAATTTTTATCAATTTAAAAGCTTTATTTTTGTCCTATGAATGATATAAAAACGGGCATCGTTAGCTCGTCGGCCATCGAAAATCTCGACCCGAGAACACACATCATAATTAAAGGTGCTCGTGTCCACAATTTGAAAAATGTGGATGTGGCTATTCCTCGAAATCAATTTGTTGTCATCACGGGTCTTTCTGGATCAGGAAAATCATCCTTGGCCTTTGATACGTTATTCGCGGAAGGCCAACGAATGTATGTCGAAAGCTTAAATTCTTATGCGCGTCAATTCTTAGGTAGGATGGAGAAACCCGCGGTAGATTACATCAAAGGAGTGTCTCCAGCCATTGCGATTGAACAAAAAGTAAATACAAAAAATCCTCGGTCGACCGTCGGGACCAGCACGGAAATTTACGACTATTTAAAATTGCTATTTGCCCGCATAGGGAAAACATATTCGCCTACGTCAGGGAAGGAAGTTAAAAAAGATTCCGTTTCGACGATCGTGGATTGGGTGGGAACACATGCTCAAAAGAAAGTGCTCATTTTAGCGCCCTTAGTTTCACACACGGAAAGAGCGTTGAAAGATGAATGCCAACTCCTTATTCAAAAAGGCTACACAAGATTAAAATTTGAGGCGGAAATCATTGACCTGGAAGAGCTCGTTGAGGATGCAAACCAATTGAAATCGCTCAGTAAAAAGCCGAATGAAATCGCGATATTGATAGACCGATTAATTAGCCAACCTGAAGATGAAGAAACGATTTTCAGATTAGGTGATTCTGTTCAAACAGCCTATTTCGAAGGCGAAGGGGTTTGTTGGATCGAAATAGAGGGCCAAAAACGCAAAATATTTTCCAATAAATTTGAATTAGATGGCATCGCTTTTGAAGAACCAAGCTTAAATTTATTTTCTTTTAATAATCCTTATGGTGCCTGTAAAAACTGTGAAGGCTACGGAAAAGTATTGGGCCTAGACCCTGATTTAGTGATTCCGGATCATGATTTATCGGTTTACGAAGGGGCCATCGCACCCTGGAGAAGTGAGCGAATGAGTGAGTGGCTCCATCCATTATTGCGCAATGGAATACATTTTGATTTCCCTATTCATAGACCTTTTAAAGATCTTTCCGACACGGAGAAAAAACTCCTTTGGAAAGGCAACAAATATTTTTCCGGTTTAACGCAATTTTTTGAACACCTAGAAAAAGAAACCTATAAGATTCAGTACCGGGTTATGTTATCGCGCTACCGGGGAAAAACAACTTGCCCTGAATGCCAAGGATCAAGGTTGAGGGGAGATGCGGCCTACGTTAAAATTCATAATACGTCGATCATAGACTTGGTGCTTTGGCCAATGTCAAAGGTAAAAGCATTTTTTAATTCCTTGGAATTAAGCGAGCATGATCAATCGATCGCGAAAAGAATATTGATTGAAATAAATAATCGGCTAGACTACATGAATCGGGTGGGATTAGGTTATTTAACTTTAAATAGGCTTAGTTCGACCTTATCAGGCGGTGAGTTTCAACGGATCAAATTAGCCACTTCTCTGGGCAGTGCTTTGGTGGGTTCCATGTACATTTTGGATGAACCGAGCATCGGTCTGCACCCGCGTGATACCGAAAGACTGATTTCCGTGCTGGATATGTTGAAAAAAATGGGCAACACGGTCATTGTCGTTGAGCATGAAGAAGAAATTATGCGCGCTGCAGACCAGATTATTGACATCGGTCCTGAGGCGGGAAGGCATGGGGGCCAACTCATCTTCCAGGGAAATCTTGAGGATGCATTGGCAGATAAAATAACGGATAGCCATACCCTTCGTTTTTTAAATGGAGCAGACCAAATTGACGTTCCGACGATTCGAAGAAAAGCTCTGGCCCATATCGAAATTATAGGGGCACAAGAAAATAATCTAAAGAATTTAGATGTTAAAATTCCATTAGGCATTATGACCGTGGTGACGGGGGTCAGTGGCTCGGGTAAATCGACACTTATCCGAAAAATAGTATACCCTGCTTTGTTGAGAAATCTCCAATTGGGCACCGAGGAAACCGGTAGATTTAGGGAGATAAAGGGCAGTTTACAGAAAATTGCGGGGGTAGAAATGGTGGACCAACAACCCATTGGGAAGTCGTCCAGATCCAATCCGATCACCTATATAAAAGCATACGACGCCATTCGGCTATTGTATTCCGAACTGCCCATGTCAAAATCTCGAGGATATAAACCGGCGCATTTTTCTTTTAATGTGGAGGGTGGTCGCTGCGAAACATGTCAAGGAGAAGGCGAAATAACGATTGAGATGCAGTTTATGGCCGACATCAAATTAAGCTGTGAATCATGTGCAGGCCGTCGCTTTAAACAAGAAGTCTTAGAGGTTACCTTCCAAGACAAAAACATTGCTGAAATTTTGGACATGACCGTAGAAGAAAGCATTCCTTTCTTTAGCGAAAAATTGCCCCGAATTGCGGAAAAAATTGACCCCCTATACCAAGTAGGACTCGGTTACATTAAACTGGGACAGTCCTCGAATTCACTTTCTGGAGGGGAAGCCCAACGCGTAAAATTGGCCAGTTTTTTAGGAAAGGGGAATTCAAACAAAGGAAAAACCTTGTTTATTTTTGACGAACCTACGACTGGTTTACACTTTCATGACATTAAAAAATTGCTCAAGGCCTTAAATGATTTAGTGGAACAAGGTGACACGGTGGTGATTATTGAACATAATATGGAGGTCATTAAATGTGCTGACCACATCATCGATTTAGGCCCGGAAGGTGGAGAAAATGGAGGATATTTAAGCTTTGAAGGGAGCCCTGAAGAAATGATTCATTTAAAAAATAATCCTACGGCTTTTTACTTAAGTCAAAAAATACCTGCCAAAAAACACTAAATTTGAACATGTTTTCTGCTGAAACCCTTGCTGGATTATCCGTAAAATTGGACCAAATCGTTCAAGGTTTTTCATGGATGCTTCCGGAAATTTTAGTTCTTGGCTTACTCATTTTGGGCATATTTTCCGAATTATTTATCCACGGCAATTCAGAAAAATCCAGTTCGTCGTGGCGTTATTTTATTTCCTTACTAGGCTTATTTTTTATTTTAGCCTTGGCTTTTCAAAGACTTCAAAATGGCCACAACGGCTTTGCCTCCTTTTCATTATTTTGGATTACACCCGCTAGCAATGCGATCAATTTATTGATTTTAGCTTTGGGCTTTTTAATCTTGATGGTCAGTCAAATTACGGGGAAAAAATTAAGCATTGAAGAGCAAATAGGATTTTTAAGTATTTTATCAGGATCCCTTTTAACGGGAATCAGCAACCATTGGCTCAGCCTATTTTTGTCGATTGAGTTAATGTCTTTGGGCACTTATTTGTTGGCCGGCATCCGAAAAGATTCAGAAGGTGCTCGAGCGGCATTGCCCTATGTGCTTTTTGGCATGGCCACATCCGCCATTTTTCTATATGGAGTCTCGCTCATGTATGGTCTTTCAGGCACGATGTCCTTTAGCAATCCAGCTTTCACGCGCGTTTTTTCCTCAGCGGATCCACTGTTTATTGGCCTTAGCTTAGGTCTTATTTCCAGCGCTTTGCTCTTTAAAATGTCATGGGCGCCATTCCAACCGTGGAGTCCGGATGTTTTAGAAACCTTGTCAGCGCCTTGGATGGCTTGGATTTCGATTGCCCCTAAAATAGCTGTGACCTGGTTAGGGATTCGAATGATACATTTCATCCCTACAGATATGAGTATGTATATTGCTGCATTAGCTATTCTAACTCTTTTGATAGGAAATTTAGGGGCTTTAAGGCAGACAAATACCAAGCGTTTGCTTGCATATTCGAGCATCGCACATGGGGGATTTATGGCCATGGTTTGGCTTTCGCCTGCCAAAGAAGCCACAGAAGCATTATTGTTTTATGGTCTAACGTATGGCTTGAGCACCATTTTAGTCTTCTTCTTGGCCGAACATCCAAGCGAAAATGACCTGGATGATGTAGATAATTTGGACACATGGAAAGGTTTGTCAAAATCGCAACCTATTAAATCGCTCTTATTATTTGTCGGTTTTATTGCACTCATTGGACTCCCGCCTGCGGGAACTTTCTTAGCCAAAATCACTTATTTTTCATTGCTTTGGGAATCGATCCAGGCCCATTCCAACATAGCGACCATCACTTTATTAACAGTCGCTATTTTCGCAACAGCGGTATCGGTATTCTATTATTTAAAAATTCCATTTTACATTTATTTTAAAAAATCGGAGTCAAACCAAGCAATAAAAATCGAAAAAGATATGTGGATTTTTGGAATCATAGCGGCTGCAATTATCCTTTGTCTTCTTACACCAAACATTATTTTTAATTTTTGGAATTTATAGATTAAAAAAATGTAAAATTAACGCTTGGCTTCCCTAATAATTCCCTAATTTTGACTTTATTTTGAAAACAAATTGCTCTCCTAGAAATAATATCTAATGTCTGATTCCATTAAGCACGAATGCGGAATAGCCCTAATCCGATTGCGTAAGCCATTTCAGTACTATTTGGATAAATACAATAACCCCATGTACGGCCTTAAAAAGTTGTATTTAATGATGGAAAAGCAAGTAAATCGGGGGCAAGATGGAGCGGGGGTTGCCAACATCAAAATCAATGTAAAACCGGGTCATCGCTATATTAGTCGGTATAGATCTGTAGAACCCGAAGCCGTCTCCGATATTTTTGGAAAAATAGATAAGAAATTCAAGAAAGCAAATAAGCTAGCCAAAGAAACTAAGCGCGATACAGGCATCGATGCGTCAAAAGATGCGGTTTGGTGGCAAGATAATGTGGCGTTTACTGGGGAAGTGCTTCTCGGGCACTTGCGATATGGTACCCATGGCCAGAATGAGATTGAAAATTGCCATCCGATGTTGCGCCAGAACAATTGGCGTTCTAGAAATTTAGTGATGGCAGGAAATTTCAACATGACCAATGTGGACGATTTGTTTGACAAATTGGTTTCCTTAGGACAGCATCCCAAAGAAAAAGTGGATACCGTCACCGTGATGGAAAAAATTGGTCATTTTTTGGATGAAGAAAACCAAAGACAATTTTTAAAATACCGCGACAAATACGAAAATCCTGAGTTATCGGATATCCTAGCTGAAAAGATTGATTTAATGCGTGTCCTAGAAAGATCTTGTAAAGATTTTGACGGAGGTTACGCGATGGTCGGCATGACGGGATCTGGATCGGCTTTTGTCGCAAGAGATCCTGCCGGAATCCGACCTGCCTTTTATTACATCGATGATGAAGTTGTGGTAGTTGCCTCAGAAAAGCAAGCCATTAAAACTTCATTTGATTGCGAATATTCCGAAATCAAAGAAGTAACCCCAGGTCACGCCCTTGTGATAGCGATGGACGGATCCGTTAAAGAGGCAGCCTTTATAGACCGATTAGAACAAAAATCATGTTCTTTTGAGCGCATTTATTTCTCAAGGGGATCAGATCCCGATATTTACCACGAGCGTAAAA
>JABMMK010000003.1 GCA_013205605.1 Cytophagales bacterium
GCCGTTATTGAGCGTGGTCGTGAGATTAAGCACATTGAAGGATATGAAACTGCGATGAAACATCCATGGGAATTTGAACATCGCAATAGGCCTACCAACATGGCCGCGGAGGAATATTGGGCTGCCATGCGAACAGGATATACGGCGAATGAGGAACATCGTTATTTGTTTGAGAATGACAAACAAAACCCATACATCGAGAAAAAAGGTGGATTTGATTGGACGCGTGCGTACCATACGGGAGGAAAATCTCTTCTATGGGGCCGTCATTCCTACCGTTGGAACAAACAAGATTTTGAAGCCAATGCCAAAGATGGTATCGGTACCGACTGGCCTATTCGATATGAGGATATGGCACCTTGGTATTCCTATGTGGAGAAATTTGCAGGAATTTCAGGCCAAGCAGAAGGATTGGATGTGTTGCCAGATGGAGAGTTTCAGCCAGCGATGGGCATAACGGCTCCAGAGGTACATTTTAAGAATGAAGTAAATAAAAAATTAGGCCGACCCGTTACTTTGGGTCGTGTCGCACACTTAACAAATCCGGGAAAAGTTCACACGGATTTAGGTCGGAGCTCATGTAATTACAGAAATAAATGTATGCGTGGATGTCCCTATGGAGCTTATTTTAGTTCTTTGTCGGCGACCTTACCTGCCGCGATGCGCACAAAACGTTTGACCATGGTGCACAACTCGATTGTCTCTGAGATTATCTATGATGAGGCAACACAAAAAGCGAAAGGTGTGCGTGTGATCGATCAAAATACCATGGAGGTAAGAGAGTATTTCGCAAAAATTATTTTTGTGAATGCTGGGGCTATCGGTTCCACCTCTATTTTAATGAATTCTAAATCAAGTCGTTTTCAAAATGGCTTAGGAAATGATAGTGACCAATTAGGTCGCAACATCATGGATCATCATTTAGGTGTGGGTGCTTCAGCGACCGTTGAAGGATTTGAAGATGATTACATGTTTGGAAATAGACCGAATAGCCTTTACATCCCTCGTTTCCGTAACTGGGGAAATGATAAGCGTGATTATATTCGTGGCTTTGGATATCAAGGTGGCGCAAGCCGTGATGGTTGGGGACGCGGAACAGGCATGGATGGATTTGGAGCAACTTTCAAAGAAAGCTTAACTCATCCTGGAAAATGGAATGTAGGATTTGGTGGATTTGGTGAAATTTTACCTGATCCAAACAACCGTTTCCAATTGAGTCAAACCGTGAAAGACAAATGGGGACTTCCTGTGTTGGAATTTGAAACGTCTTTTGGAGCCAACGAATTAAGAATGAGGCAAGACATGATGCATGATGCAGCTGAAATGTTAGAGGCAGCAGGATTTAAAAATGTCAATGCATACAATAAATCAGATACACACATTGGCTTAGGTATTCATGAAATGGGTACGGCACGTATGGGGACCTCCGTTAAGAATTCTATTGTGAACAAACACAATCAAGTGCATGAAGTTAAAAACGTGTTTATGACGGATGGCGCTGCTATGGCTTCCGCTTCTTGTGTAAATCCATCGTTGACTTACATGGCTATGACCGCACGTGCGGCTGATTTTGCGGTAAGTGAATTGAAGAAGAAGAATTTATAGGTTCGATTGGGTTAACTAAATACATCGGAATCATATGTAAATACAATAGGCCGAAGAAATTATCTTCGGCCTATTTTTTTGTTCAAATTTCTTTGAAAAGATTTGTAGCGGACTATTTTATTTCAGCGATGGATTTACGCATAATTTTAGTCCAAACCTCGTAGCCTTTTTCATTAAAATGAAGTTTATCATCGATATGTAATTGAGGCTGGTATTTTCCATCAGCACCTAACAGAGCACTCGCCGTTTCGACAAAATACATGTTGGGTTTAGTGGAGCTGTAATTTTTTATCAGCTCATTGGTTTCCTGAATTTTATCCCAAACTTCCCAACGGCGTTCATTGGGGGAAATAGCAATGTAATAAATGGGAGTATTCGGGAACTTCGAACGAAGTAATTTTACGACATATTTATAGGTTTCAAGAATTTGGAGTGGGCTTTTATCTTGCTTGCTCACCGACAAATCATTGCTTCCAGAATACATATAAATAGCCTTTAAAGAATGATTAAAAGCGATCCTTGGAATGTAATAAGCCATTTCACTGATGTTCGACCCCCCAAACCCATGGGGAATAATTTCAGCCGGGCCCAAATCTTTTTTAATGGTTTTCCATACTCGGATGAACGAGCTGCCCGTAAATAATAGGGCATTAGAAGAGTAATTTGTTTTTGAATCTTCTACTTCAAGTGCTTTTATCTCTTTTTCAAACCGAGTAATATTGGGCGTTGTTTTAGTGCGATTGACTAGGGAATAAAGCCATTCGCCAACTTCCTGTAGCGAGGAAAGGATGGCGGGCTTATTGTTGTCTAAGGTGTGACCTAAATTTTCGGATAATTTGACACCCGTGGGCACCCCTTGGTTTAAGGCTCTTTCAAAAATAATTTGGCTTCCATATTTAAAATTATGGTAGGCAAATGAGGAATCAAAAGGAACTGTTTTATCCGCCGTTCCATGGACATTGAATACGGGAACATCTCCCGTATTTAGCCAGTTAAAATTGACCATCGCCCCCCAGAAATTAACCACTCCATGTATTTTCGACGAAAACCCTTCGTTGCCCGAAGTCCCTTCCATGCTGCCATTTTTTGCTAAATCGATGTAAGCGGGAACTTCCTTTTGGTCTAAATAGGCCAAGTGTAAAGCGGTCATCGCGCCAGCAGATCCTCCCGCAATGTAAATTTTACTAGTATCGATGCCGTAGTTTTCCGCATTTTTTCTAAAAAATCGAACGGCTGCTTTCGCATCCTGAACCGCACGAATCATGGCCTCAAAATAGGATACATCTGATTTAGGTTCCGCAATCCCCAATCGGTAATTGATGGACCCCACGACAAAACCTCTATGACTTAGATTTTCCGAAACGACTCTCGAGTAGCCAGTTCGTTTATCGCCATTCACAAAACCGCCCCCATGGACAAAAACGACTAATGGGCGTTTTTTCAGCGTGTCATTTTTAGGAGAGTAGACATCTAGAGAGTGCTTCTCAATTTCATTTTTTATGTTCACCGATTGACCATATGGAATGTTCATCAGAGTATCGATGGATTCAAATACTATATTTTTATAACGTTTTTGGCCTTGGCTAAAACTAGAAAAGGAGATAAGAATTAGAATTAAGGGGAAGTATATTTTTTTCATAATGAATAATTTTTTAGATGTTGTTGAAAGTAACGAAATGGATAACATGTTTTTTCAACTTAGACCATAAATATATTAAAACAATATAAATTATCTTGATCTTATTTGCTTTACTGGTTTCCAATTTCCTATTTTACTTTTTATTAGGCTCCATTTGGACAGGACTATTGTATGAATAAGGTATTTAATTCCAATCTTTTGTTCTTTTTGACCGCCATAGGTTTTCTAATTATTTATCATTTGTTTTTAATTCCGGCCAATTTAGATTTATCGAATAGATCATATAGTCTATTTATGGATGAACAAGTACCTTATGATGAGATACAATCTATTTTAAATTCAAATAATTTTTCAGAAGTATGTTCAAATTATGCATTTGGTGATCAGCGCTTTGGAAGAATTATTTATTTAATTGGCGCCGCTTTTTCGTATTTCCCAGAAAAGTGGTGGGGGGAATCAGGTCAAATTATAGCCACACGATTTCTTTTTTCTAGTGCACTCTTTGGATCTTATTTGTTGTTGATACGTGTTTTTATAAAAGACAATTTGTTTAGAATTATTTTGTTTTTGTTGTTAATGGCTATTCCTACAACCGCCTATTATTCGACAATGCCAAAACCAGAACCATTTTTGCTGTTATTTTTCTCGATTTTTTGCTATTTCTATTTTAAAAAAAAATCAGAAAGTTGGCATTTTATTTTGATAGGCTTAGCTTATGGATGTAAAGTTTCGCTACTCTTAGTTGTGGGGTTAATTTTTTTATTTGAATCTGAATTGCTTAACGTTTGGCCGATCAATTTTAATTTAATTAATCTTTGGAATAAAGTTAAGTTCAAATTATTCTACTTTGCCATGGGCTTAGGGATCGCAGTTCCAATCTTGCCATTGTCCATTATTCAACCATCCGGAATTCGTTCTTATTTGGGCGCAACATTATTTAATACTTCGCATGGCGCGGATAGTCCTAGTGTTACTATTGTTTCCTGGGTTCAAGGAATCATTTTTGATTGGATTCAGGCCCCACCTATTTTGACAATAGCGTTGGGTATTATTATTATTTTATCTATTATTTATCGACTAGTATTGGGTCCCAAAATTCTAGTTAATACTCCTGACAAATTCATGTTTGCATTGGTTGTCGCCGTTGTCTCTATTTTTTCTATCTTATTTTTGGTTAAAAGAGTCTGGTATATGTATTTGACTTTTGGTTTAGTATTTGCGCTGATTGCATTAATGATGAGTATTGAATTTTTGATTGCTCGATCAAAAAGACACAATTACTTTGGGTGGGTGATTATCCTATTTTGTGTTTTATTTTCTCTGAATTACCTACTCCCACAGGAAAAAACAGAGCTGTCGCTCCTATCAAATCGTACTAAAACAAATGAATATAAAATTGAAAAGGCTAAATACAATTTATATGTAGGGGTTTTAAATAAAGCTAAGAACCAAAAAAAGGGGAGAGAGATTTCGGCATTTGTTGATCCCTATTTGTTTAGATTTTATACAAATGAATTCAAAATCGAGCAATTTTGGGGTCCATTTATTGATTGGGAGAAGGGGTATGATTTTGTTATTTTGGCCAACCAGTCGAATCCAATTTTTTTTCTGCCCCCCTATACGTCTCCTCAGAACTGTTCTATTTGTGTAATCTCTGCTCAAAAATTCACTCAATTTGTAGATAATCAAAAATCATTAGTTAATTATCATCGGTATTTATCAACTCAAGATGGTATGGTGATTTATAAAAGAGTAAACTAAGTCTTAATTTTTAAAATAGCTCATGGCTGTACTTATTTTCTTTCTTGCATTTAGTAGTATACTTCTTTATTTTTTTGAAAAATTGAAAAGCAAAAATGTAGGGATATTTACATGTTTACGACTTAGCTTTGTATATACTTTAGTACTTGGGGCGTTTATTTCATATTTTTTTGTGAGATTTTTTCCATTTTTAATGTGCTAGACCTAGTGCATTTGGCCGTTGGCTGGCTCCTAATTTTTATGGTATTCGCAACCCTACTTATCAAGTCGGGCATTAAATTTGAAATGTCTATCCCCCATTTACCTAGCATTTACGTGGCTTACAGTTTGATTATTTTCATTATTATATTACTGCCATTGCTTATTCTTACTGTATTTATCCCACCGAATAATTGGGATTCCATGTCTTATCACATGACAAGAGTAGAAGAGTGGAGACAGAATTTGAATGTTTATCCATTTCCGACAAGTAATATACGCCAAGTAAATTATCCTCCGCTGGCAGAGTATATCATCCTGAATCTCCAAGTGTTAAGCCAATCGGATTATTTTGCAAACCTAGTGCAGTACTTTTCTTTATTAGGGTCTTTGTCATTAATTTCTTTATCAGTTAAATTATTTGGGCTTGATTTCAGAGGGCAGTTTTTATCTGTTTTATTATTGCTTAGTATCCCGATGGTTATTTTTCAGTCGACATCAACACAAACAGACTTAACGGCTTCATTTTTTTTATTGGGGGTGATTTATAGCGTTTTCAAAATTTTAAAATCACACCTTATTTGCTTTCAGGATATTATATTATTGGGGGCATTTCTTTTCTTAGGTGGTTTGGTTAAATATACCGTATTTGTATTTTCAGCGCCTTTTTTATTGGTTGTTGCCTACCATATAATCAAACACGCTTCTTTTCTTGCTATTTGTCAATATGCCATCATTTGCGTGTTCTATGTAGCCATTATTTTTGGTCCATTTTTATCTCGAAATTTGGCGTATTTTGGAAATTTAACGGGGGAAACAGGCTTATTAAATTTGATGGGAAACGAACACCCTAACTTGTTTAAAATGCTCGGTAATGTTTCTAAAAATATAGTTGACGAAATGACGTTTCCATGGGACGCATTTAATTCAATTTTAACTAATTGGGTTCAAAAATTTCATGAAATTTTAGGGGTTCCTTTAAACTCCCAAGAAACCAATTATCTTTCAATGCCTTATCAAACAAACTTTTTGTTTGCCGAAGACAATGCTAGTAGCTTAATTCATGCGTTAATTATTTTAGGGTCGTTGGTATTTTTTATTTTTAAAAAGAAGTTTCAACATCGGCAAAAGATTCTTTTATATTGGGGAGGGCTAATTTTTAGCTTTCTAGCCTATTCATTCTTATTTAAGTGGCAGCCTTGGGGAAATAGATTATTGTTGCCCATATTTATTTTGTCCATGCTGGGGGTTACTCTTGCCCTCTATCAGGTCATACAAAAATCTCGATTAGGCCTACATGTAGTATTCATTTTTTTCGTTTTGTATGCTATTCCCTCTGTTTATTTAAATAGAAATAAACCCCTGTTTGATTTATATCAAATGAGAAGTATTTTAAATAAACCCAAAGGGATGATGACAAAAGAGCAATTTAATGATCAATCAGAAAAAATTAAACATGAACTTTTAAATTACTATTCATTCAACGAGGACGTGTACCTTATTAGTCCAAAATTACCTAGGCATGCCAATGAGAAATTATTCAAATTACAAGACTCGCTTTTCTTTTTTGAGGATGAAAAAATTTCCATATTTAAGAAATCGAGAGAAGAAAATTACTTTATAAATCAACCCTATTTGTATCCAATGTTTACGTCAATTTTTAGAGATATCCCTCAGAACAAAAATAGACTTGCCTTATATATTAGTGGGGATGCTTATGAATATCCTTTGTGGGTTTTTGCAAGGAAAAAATTTGGAAATAATTTCAAAATGGGACATCCCAATTATAATTATAAATGGAAAACAAGGAATCATTTTTTAGCTAATGAGCAGGATATTAAAATCTCTGAAATAAAAAATAAATGGCTGGTAAAATAATGATTGTCGCTTGACTTAGTTAAATTTGAAATTAAATTGGCCTAGCCCACTCTTTTGATGTCTAAACTTACTGTAATTATCCCGGCTTTTAATGAAAGCAAAACTATTTTAAATATTCTACAAAGAGTACTAGATGTTGATTTAGCGGATAACATTCAGAAAGAAATTGTTATTGTCGATGATTTTTCAACCGATACCACCCAACAAGTTGTACAACAATTTATTGACGCAAATCCCAATCAAGAATTTCAATATTTTAAAATGGATAAAAATAGAGGCAAAGGCGCTGCGATCCATAAAGGTATTGATCTTGCTTCTGGTGATTACGTGATTGTGCAAGATGCCGACTTAGAATATGATCCAGACGAGTATAATATTTTACTGAAACCCATTTTGAATGGTTCCTCAGATGTTGTTTACGGTTCTCGGTTTATTGGTGGTAAGCCACATCGTGTGATGTTCTTTGGACACACACTAGGAAATAAATTTTTAACCTTACTCTCTAATATCTTCACAAACCTTAATTTAACGGACATGGAGACATGCTATAAGTTATTTAAAAGGGATGTAATTAAAAACCTTGATTTAAAAGAGCAGCGATTTGGATTTGAGCCTGAAGTGACAGCCAAAATTGCTAAAATAAAAGGATTAAAAATTATGGAAGTAGGGATTTCCTACTACGGGAGAACATATCAAGAAGGTAAGAAGATCGGCTGGAAAGACGCATTTAGGGCTATTTATTGTATAATTAAGTACAATTTATTCAAGTAGTTTAAACTAGGGATATGGCTCTGACATGAAATTATGATACAAAAACAGATTTCATTTGACATAAGAATATTCATATTCGTAGTATCCTTTCTTTTATTTTACCAATTTATTGGATGTGCCTTAAGCATCTTTGATATTAGTTTTACCTCATTAATAACTATATCCGCGGTTGCCTCTATATTGGGATCTTTCATCCTAATCCGAAATAAAGGTGGTAAAATAGTTTTATCAAATAAGCAATTACTTCTAACTATTTTTCTCATTGGCACTGCGACTTTTTTATTTATCCTAAGATTAAATTGGGGCATTTTTGACTTTATTTGCCCCACAGGAATTTTGGGAATTACGCAACAAATTTCTATTGGGAAATTTCCAGCTGCCTACCTTAGTTTTCCTGAAATTACGATGAATTACCATCAAGGGTTTTTATTTATCTCGGGAACAATTTCGTATGTTCTAGGGGTTCAGCCAGCAATAGCGCTAAAAATGGCTTTTATTTTTTCATTTATATTAATAGCGATTGGCCTAGTCTGCTTATTTTTATTTCATCAAAATAAATTTTATTTATGGCCACTGATCTTATTCATTTTAATATCATCGATATCTCCTGCTAACTTCATTGATCTTGGGGTATTCAACTATGTGAATGTTTTTGAGTATTTGATTTCTAATTCTTGGCCCTTAGGACTTTTAGGGATCATTTTAATTCTATTTATTATTTCAAATAATCCCGAAATCAATCGATACTATTATCCTTTTTTATTGATTTCGCTCAGTATGAGCACTGCCAATGCAACGGTTTTTAGTGTCTTAGTAATGACTTTGGGCGTAATGATATGCTGGAATACAAAGAAATTTTTTACAGATAAATCATTTGTTGCTCCTGCTTTGTATTTTTTTAGCTTAGCACTCATATATATAATTCCTAAATATTTGCCTACCGCATTTTTAATTGGCGAGAATTATGATGCGGTTCAAACAAAATTTAAATGGGTAGAATTTGAGTTTATACAATATTTGAAATTTTCAGGGAAATATTTTTTACTCATTAATCCACTTACTTTTATAGGCTTATTTGTCGCATTAAGGAATCTAAAGGCTAGAGCTAGCCAAGTTGAAATATTTATCTCATTTCTCTTAATTATCTCTTTTAGTTTACCAATGGTCATTTATTTACCTAATATTCAAGCTTGGGATAATATCCATAAATTTGCCATTTTGGATATTTTTTTATCCATTTTAGTCGTGGGGCTCTATTTAAAATCAGATAATAAATACCAAAAATTTATTATTTCAGGTATAATTTTTTGTGCAATATGCTCAGTCCCAGCAGATCTTGATTTATTCTTACAAAGAACGTCTACTGACTTCACTCATTTGGTTGTACCAAATGACTTAACCAAGCCAGTCATCAATTATTTGAATGACGTAAAAGAGAAAAAAACCATCTTTGGATTTAAGAGTGATTATGATCAAAAATGTAATGAAAATGGCTTTTCTTATATATCACAATATACAGGATTCAATTTTTCAAATGGATACTTTCCGGAAGTCTTTTTATTGTCTCAGAAAGTCGAGAACAGATATCAGGAGTCGAAGGATTGGTGGGTGTCAAATAAATCATTTTCAAATAGAATAAAGTCCTTAAAATCTGGAGATTTTATTTTGTTGAAAAATGAAGATCGCTCAGAATTTATAACTAAACTTCATACTACCAATATTGAATTTCTGCCAACGCAGTTGATCGCATTTGAAAATTTTAGTTTATTCAAATCCAGGGAATAAATATGGCCTTACACCGCATCCTTCTTTTTGATACGATTACGGACGGGCATCACCCCGACTACCTCATTCATTTAATCGGATTTTATAGCGGCAACCAAGAAGTTGAATTGTTTGTGGCAACGGGCGAATCTTTTAAGTCGCAATTTGACGCGAGGCAAAAGGATGAAAATAATCAGTGGGGAGATAACGTGACATTTCTCGGTATCCCAACCGATCAATTAAACTCCATCCACTCAAAACCCATTTATTTGCGTTCTATCATTGAATGGAATATGCTGGTTGAAACAGCTAAGGAAATAAAAGCGAGCCATGTTTTGTTGATGTATTTTGATTATTATCAACTCGGTATTTTGATTGGAAAAAAAGCTCCATTTGCCGTTTCAGCCATTTATTTCCGGCCCAACTTTTCAGAAAATGACCAAGGGATTTATCCTCAAATTAAAAAGTGGATGCTTTCCAAAGTCTTAAAAAGCGGGCAAATTCAAAACTTATTTTGTTTGGTTCATGCATTAGTACCTTACATGAAAGAGCAAAAAACGCAGACTCAAATTATCCCCATTTGCGATCCGGTAAAACAGTTTGAAGTCTCAAACCCTGAGATTTCCGAGTTTAGAAATAAATTCAAAATCCCGACAGATAAAAAGATATTTTTAAACTTTGGGTACCTGGATGACCGAAAAGGAATGGAGGTTTTTATCGACGCTTGTGCGACCCTAACCAAAGATGAGCTTGCCAAAATTTGTTTATTGCTCGCAGGCCCCGTGCCTGAATATTACGAGAAAATAATAGAGGCGAAACTAGCCCAGGTCCCTGAGCTTGAAGTCATTCGTTGCTACGGATATTTACCGGCACTTGAAGTCCAAATTTGTTTTGAAATAAGCGATGTAGTTCTAATCTTATACCAAGATTTCCTCAATATGAGTTCTGTATTGATTCGGGCGGCTATGGCAAATAAGCCAACTTTCGCGACTCGTACCGGGATGATCGGTGAATTGGTGTCTAGAAATAATTTGGGCCTTACTGTGGACGCAACTTCCATAAACGAAGTAGCAGGTGATTTAACGAAGATCATTCAAAATGGAATTTCTTATTCTGAAGATCAATTAAAACGGGTCGCGGAGGAAAACTCGCTGTACTCTTTTTTGTCTACCATCGATCAGGCCATTCGCTAGAGCGGGATGTATTGAATGTGATTTTTTAAGCTTTTTAAAAGACTTTTGGTTCGTTCGGGTCTCGCATCCGTGATAAACACTTGGCCAAAATGATCCTGGGCCATCATCTCAATCAATCTCTGAATTCTTCGGTCATCCAATTTGTCGAAAATATCATCGAGCAATAACAAAGGTTTTCTGGGTTTTGCTGCGACGAGAGAATCAAATTGTGCCAATTTCATCGCCACCACAAAACTTTTTTGTTGGCCTTGCGAACCAAATTTTTTAAGCGGAAACCCATTGATTTCAAAAGAAAATTCATCCCGATGAATTCCGATGGTACTTCGTTGCGCAGCTAGATCTTGTTGCTCGCCCGCTTTCAATGTGGCATCGAATTCCCCTGAAATAAAAGTGGATTCTAGCAAGATGCTGACTTGTTCCCGATTATCCGATAAGGCCGCATAATGCATTTGGAATTGTGGCAAAAAGCTTGCCAAAAATTCAATTCTTGCCTGATGAATTTGCTCTCCCAAAGTGACCATGGGCTCATGGTAAATGGCTAGTTGCAAAGGATCCATTTGGCCCCTTTCGGCAAATTGTTTTAATAAGATATTTCGCTGCTGAACGACCCGATTATACCTCAGCAAGTTTTCTAAAAATCCCCGATCTAACTGTGACATCATGCCGTCAAAAAATCGTCGCCGCTCTTCACTTCCCTCCCGAACTAAATCAGTATCGTGTGGATCCATTAACACGATGGGGAAATTTCCAATATGATCCGCTAATCTTGGATATGGTTTTTGGTCCCTCAGCAATGATTTTTTATGGCCTCTCTGTACGGCACAAGTGATTTGTGTTTCAC
>JABMMK010000187.1 GCA_013205605.1 Cytophagales bacterium
CAACCGCACCCACCGTAATTTTAGCTAATAAACCTCCTATGCCAACCACAGAGCCTGATTCGGCAATAATTTCCAAAACTCCTGAAGCCTCAGAAGGGAACTCAAAAGTGGCCTTATCTGACTCCAATTCACATATTACCTCATCTAGCTTAACCGAATCTCCCGATTTTTTATTCCATACCGAAACCGTTACCTCTGTGATGGACTCACCAACTGCCGGGACCTTAATTTCCAAAACCGTTGCATGGTTTACTGGCACAGCAGCGACCGCTACAGGAGCAGGTGTTGCATCCGCTTGCATAACAGGCGCAGCAGGAGCCGCTTCAGCCACGACCGAAGCCGCAGGAATCGACGCTCCAGCAACAGGCTCAATTGAACATATGACAGCTCCGATGGGCAATACATCCCCCTCAGAAGCCACAATGTGCAATATCCCCTCCGCCTCAGCAGGCAATTCAAAAGTCGCTTTATCCGATTCTAATTCGCATAAAACCTCATCTAGTTTCACGAGATCACCCTCTTTTTTATTCCAGGTGGCTACGGTCACTTCGGTAATCGATTCACCCACAGCGGGCACTTTCATTTCTATGGCCATGGTATTCGGCTTAATTTAAATTATTCAAATGCTTTATTTACTAAGGCTGCTTGCTCTTCCACATGCACCTTTAAAAATCCTGTTGCCGGAGACGCGCTTTTCTTTCGAGCGATCAATCCCTTAAAGCGAGCCCAACCAAATTCCCTGATAATATAAGACCAATAGCCCATATTTTCAGGCTCCTCTTGCACAAAGTACAGGTCGGCCGAGGTATATTTAGCCAATTCCGCTTCAATTTGTTTCAAAGGCAATGGGTGTAATTGCTCAATGCGAATAATCGCCACATCTTTTCTTGCGTCTTTTTCTTGGCGTTCCAATAAATCAAAATATACTTTACCGCTACACAATAACACCTTTTTAACTTTAGATTTATCTACAAATCCATCTCCAATAACCTCTTGGAATTTACCTTTAGTGAAATCTTCGATGGGTGACATCACTTTAGGATGACGAAATATCGATTTAGGCGACATCACGATGAGCGGCTTTCTAAATTCCCAGGTCAACTGCCTTCTCAAGCCATGGAAGATATTAGCCGGTGTTGTTAAATTAGCGACAATCATATTATTTTCTGAGGCCAACTGCAAAAAGCGTTCAGGTCTGGCGTTTGAATGCTCAGGTCCTTGACCTTCATATCCGTGTGGCAATAACATCACCAACCCGTTTTGGGTACCCCATTTCGATTCATGGGAACAGACAAATTGGTCAATCATCGTTTGAGCTCCATTGGCAAAATCACCAAATTGAGCCTCCCAAATCACTAATGCATCCGGATTAGCCAGCGCGTAACCAAATTCAAAACCTAATACTCCATACTCAGACAAAAGAGAATTGTAAATTTGAATTTTTTCTTGGCCTTCCTTAATGTGATTTAAGGAGCAATAATTTTCATTGGTATTGGCCTCATGTAAAACCGCATGCCTATGTGAGAATGTACCTCTTTGAACATCCTGACCAGATAAACGAACCGGTTTCCCCTCTAAAAGTAAAGAACCATAAGCGAGCAATTCTGCCGTTGCCCAGTTCAATTGACCCTTAGCGAAATAGCCCTTTCGGTCTGCTATCACTTTTTCAATTTGCTTTAACGCAACAAATCCTTTCGGCATGGTGGTTAATGAATTGGCGACTAAATCGATCGTCTCCTTTGAAACAGATGTTTTAGGCGAACTTTCAAAATCTTTCCCGTTGGAAAATCTCAATAAAGACCAACGATTATCTAACTTAAGTGGTACATAAGGAGGGCGAACTTTTTGTTTCACCATATCTAATCTAGCCTGCAACTCTGCCTTGAATTCAGCATCCATTTGCTCCGCTAATTTAGCTTCAATCTCTCCCAACTTAATTAATTTCTGGGTATATACTTCCCTCGGATTCGGATGATTTGTGATGTTGGCATATAGAGTAGGCTGCGTAAAACGAGGCTCATCTGACTCATTATGCCCATTTCTACGGTAACAAACCATGTCGACAAACACATCCTTGTTAAATTCTTGTCTAAATTCAGCCGCCATTTTAGAAACAAAAACGACTGCTTCCGGATCATCCCCATTCACATGAAACACGGGAGCATCCAAAATTTTTGCTACATCAGTGCAATAGATTGCTGAACGAGCATCCTCAAAATCTGTGGTAAACCCTACTTGGTTGTTGATTACAAAATGTATCGTACCACCTGTAGAATAACCTTTTAAATTAGCCATTTGAGTCACTTCATACACAATTCCTTGGCCTGCAACCGCAGCATCCCCATGAATGACAATAGGCAAAACCTTATCATAATCACATGCATAATGTGCATCAGCGCTAGCCCGACAGAATCCTTCGACCAATGGATTTACCGCTTCTAAATGGGATGGATTGGGAGCAAGTTTAAGAGAGATTTCATTTCCATTCGGCGATATATGTTTACTAGAATAGCCTAAATGGTATTTTACGTCGCCGTCGCCGTGAATTTGATCCGGCACATTTCCTTCAAAGCCATCGAAAATAGACTCATACGATTTATGCATGATGTTAGCCAATACATTCAATCTGCCTCGATGCGCCATCCCGATCATCGCTTCTTTCACACCCGAATCAGCAGCCACATTAATGATGGCATCTAATCCGGCAATGGTGCTTTCTCCTCCTTCTAATCCAAAACGCTTTTGGCCTAAATATTTTGTCCCTAAAAAATTCTCAAAAACGACCGCCTCATTGATTTTTTGAAGGATTAACTTCTTTTCATCTAAACTCGGCTTAAAGGTCATTGCCTCCTTTTCGATCTTATTGCGCAACCATTCTTTTTGTTGGACATCGCGAATATAAGAATATTCAAAACCGATAGAGCCCGCATAAATGGTATGTAAGGCATTCTGAATATTTCTCAAGGTTGTAGGACCCAAGTCCATGAAACTACCCGCTTGGAATACCGTATCTAAATCTGCATCCGAAAGAGAATAGTCCACTAAATCTAAGCGGGGCTTGCGATCTTTGCGGACACGAACCGGATTTGTTTGAGCCAATAAATGTCCACGAGAACGAAAAGCCTTGATCAAACTTATGACCGACATTTCTTTTTGAACATGCTGAATATCAGAAATTTGACTAGTACTGGAGCCTGATCCTAAACTATTTTGAGAGACCTCCCCTTTCCAGGACTGAGAAAAATCAAAACCCTTAAAAAAATCACGCCAAGAGGTGTCTACCGAATTGGGGTCTTGAATATATGCATCATACAAATCTGAAATGACTTGTGTATCTGCATTGGCAACGTAGGAAAATGGATCCATATGTATATTTCTAAGGCAAGCTGCCTGAGAACAGTTTCAATATTTATAATTATTTTGGCCTAAAAGGTAATCTTAAAAATATACGCAATTTACTATAAGCAATGTAATTATCCCATAAAAAAATGATGGATTTTGCATTTAAGTGATCAAATTTGATTTGAAAAAAGGCAAATCTGAAATGGTTTAAACTATTCTTCAATAATTTCAATTTTATCTTTCAAAAATCAAAAATATTCCAACTCTATTTAATGTCTAAATTCCGCTAATTTTCCATTTCCCGTATCAAGTTCATACCGGATAAAAATTTGATGAAATCCCGAGGCCGTGGTCGAAATGGACGAATTTGCTGACCCACTAATGCCAGCAGGTAACGTGGATACATTTTCTCCTAAAAAATCATAGCCATAACCTACTTTGAAATTTTTACCTAAGGGCGCTTCTACACTTCCTATTAAAGCCGGATTGCCAAGTTCAGATCCTGTATTTTGCCACCAAAGCCCAAAACCCAAACGTTCTTGCCACCAGAAAACACTATATAAGTCAATTTGCGTATCAAGCCCTTTAATAAATCGAATGACACTTCCTGATTTCAAAGCATTTCCTGATGTAGCTTTAAAAATATATTGCCCTTTGATGTACATGGGACTTGTCGACGGCCAATTCATTTCTTGCATTTGAACGGCTGGCTGACTAAAACCTAACGTGAATTCATCTTGTATGAGTAAAAAACCCCATCCATATGACCCCGTTAATTCACTCGTACCGCTCCGACCAATGACCGGGTACTGATTGATTCCAATTTGGCCACCCGCTCTAATTTCCCGACCGCGCCCCAAAGAAATGGATTTAGACAATAACCCCGCTAAACCTA
>JABMMK010000188.1 GCA_013205605.1 Cytophagales bacterium
CAAAGCCTGTTGACCAATGTAACCCTTCCTGAAAAAATTTGGCTAGATTGGATTCAAGATTTAACAAACAAAACCATCAGTACGACAGATCAAGCTGAACCCACCATTTTAGAAGAAATATACCCGACATTCGACGAGCTATTAAACGCGGAAGTGTATTACAGCTCCCCCGCTGATTCATTAGAGGACATGCCAGAAGACACGGTGATTGAAGATGTCGTTGAGATCAATCAAGAAGTCACTATTACCTTTGAAGAAGAAGAGTCCACTAGTCTCATTGAAAATGATGCTGTAGAGGTAGATGAACTCATTGACCCACAGCCCTCCGAAGATTTTAGTCACGAGAATGATCAAGACGTAAACCAAGAAAATACCTCTGAAATTATTTTGGAGGAAGAACAAAAAACAGAGGCGCCCATTGAACACATCGACATTGAATTTTCGGTATTAAATTTAGAAATTGGGTCCAAGGCTCCTTCTGAGATAAAAATATTGGATATGTTAGGGGACTCCCCAGAAGAAAAGGTTTTTGAAACACTTCAAGTAAATCAAGACAATTCCCTAAAAGATCGAATTCATACCGAAATGACTTCGTCCTTAGCCGAAACCCTACCCCTTTTTCAAAAAATCAATTTCATCCAAAATTTATTTGAAGGAGAATCATTATATTTAGATCAAATCATTCAATTCATAGATCATGAGGCAAATAAATCCACCGATTGGAAATCAATTTTGCAAACAAAATATGCTGCATTCCAACGAGTCGGCAATCAAGAATTATGGAATGAACTCTATGAACTCATCGAAAGGAAATTCAGTTAATTGGTCTAAATGATCAGTTTTTGAACATAATGCTAGAACTAATTAAAGTAGTTTCATCTAACCATGAAACTACTTTTTGTTTTTATTTTACTGCATACTTTTCAAGCCATTTTAGCCCAACAATCGGATGTTTATGCGGATGAGGAAAAACAATCCAATTATAATTATTTTCTACAAAATCCTCTTCAAATTAATCAAGTAACGGCTGATGAGCTTTCGGCTTTGGGAATCCTGACTTCGGCCCAAATTTCAAACTTTATAGCACATAGGACTCAGGTTCATTACTTTGAATCCATCTACGAACTTCAAACAATTCATGGCTGGGAATTGGCACTTTTAAAAAAGATAAAACCATTCTTAAGGTGCGATAAAATAAACAAAAAATGGCATGACTTTCAAGGAGCAAAACATCAATTTCTCATCAGAAACGAAACTACCCTAGAAGAAAAAAAAGGATTTAGCCCTAAAGATTCCAGAAGTAAAACGAGGTATTTGGGTAATTCTTGGGGCCAATTAGCTCGATATCGAGGCCAATTAAATACCTACTTGCGCATAGGTGCTTTAATTCAAAAAGATGCCGGAGAAGTTAATTACCTTGATTTCAAAAGCATTTTTATCGAAATTAAGCCAAACCGTTGGGTCGATAAAATAATCATTGGAGATTTCATCAATCAATGGGGACAAGGCCTAGTCCAATCAGGTGGTTTTTCATTAGGTAAAAGTTTTGAAAGCATCAAAGCCACACAAAAATTTCATTTGGGCGCGATTCCGTATACATCCAGCGGGGAAACCGCCTTTTATCGTGGATTCAATATCCAATTTCATGTGGGCTCATTCAATTTTCAAGCCTTTAGCTCCTTAAGGCATTTGGACGCAAGCCTAAGTTCAGATAGCACAGGTAATTCAAAACAAATTAATTCCTGGATAGAAGACGGGTATCACAGAACGGCCACTGAAATATCTCATCAATCAACCGTGGAGGAAACCGCTTGGGGTGGAAGTATGCAATGGATTCACAAACCCACCCATTTGGCTATTCAATTTAATCTATCCAATACGCTATTTTCTTTAGAAAAATCAAAATCACTTTTGGCCTACAAGGTGAATGCTTGGTCCGGCAATCAGATTAAAAATTATTCCATGAGCTTTCAAGCCCCCTTACACAACATTCATTTCACCGGTGAATTTGCTTGGATGCCTGAAAATCACTTCTCGCTTATCCAAGGAGGAGCCTTTGCCCTTTCTAAAAAAACAGATTTGTCCTACCTATATCGATATTACGCACCCTCCTATTTTAGCCCTAAAGCTCAAGGAATTGGAGAAAGTGCAGAAACAACTAATGAAATCGGCTTATTCGTCGGGAATCAAATCACTTTTAACAAAAGAAATAAGCTATCGAGTTACCTAGATGTTTTTAGGTTCCCAGGGTTAAAGTATGAAGTATCCCAACTGAATTCATGGGGATGGGAATGCTTGACCCGATACCAATGGGAAAAAAGAGGTAAATACACGTTTTTTGGCCAACTTAAATATACGTCTAAACAAAATGATATGAGTCGGAGTAACAAGCAACTTACACGAAATCATTTAATTCAAACGAGTCTAGACTTACACCAGTTTAGAGCGAAGAAACTGGATTTTCACACGCGAATCATGACATGTTTACTGGTAGGTGCAAATACCAAGGAAACAGGCTTGCTAATCCTGCAAGATGTCAAATACCAAATACGTTCTTTAGGAGTTCAATTAAGGATCGGGTTTGTAAGTTCCTCCTCCTATGATTCAAGACTATATGCCTATGAAGTGGGTGTTCCATTATCATTTTCACTCCCCGCTTATTATGGACATGGTTTCAGAAATTGCCTGGTGCTGGATTATAAATGGACAAAAAATTCAACGTTTTCTCTGAAAATCGGAAGGACAAACTACCTTGATCGGGATGAAATTGGCTCTAGTCTAGACCTGATTAGGGAATCACATAAAACAGATGTGACGTTTCAGTGCCAACTATTTATGTAGGTCAATAAATATTGACTTCGGTTTCAAGCAAAATTCCAAATTTCTCAAAGACGGAAGCTTTGATTTTTTCTGCAATTTGTTGGATTTGGCTACCGGTCGCATGTCCATAATTAACCAATACCAAAGCTTGATTTACATGTACACCTGCATCTCCGTCTCGATAACCTTTCCAACCTGCCTGCTCGATGAACCAGCCAGCAGGAAATTTAATGTCTTTACTCCCCTCGACAGGATAATTAGGTATCCCAGGATATGCATTTAATAAACGATCCGCTTCTTGAGAGCTTAGCGTTGGGTTCTTAAAAAAACTCCCTGAATTTCCAATTTCCTTAGGGTCAGGTAATTTACTTTTTCTAATTTCAATCACCACATTCGAGATATCGCTAATCGTAGGATTTCTGATACCTTTTGCATTCAAAACTGTTTGAATGGCCCCATACGAAGTTTTAATATTGGGCTTTTTACTTAATTTAAAACAGACCGTCGAAATAAGGTATTTACCCTTCCCCGCATGTTTAAAATAACTTTCCCGATAGCCAAACTGGCATTGAGATTTTTCAAATCGTTCCACCACCAAAGTCTCCAAATTCAAAGCCTCTAGATGATCAAAAGTATCTTTAATTTCAACTCCATATGCACCTATGTTTTGCATGGGGGCGGCGCCAACGGTCCCTGGGATAAGGGCTAGATTCTCAATTCCTGACCAATTATGCTGTACGGCATAGCTCACCAATTCATCCCAAGATTCCCCCGCACCACTTCGTAAAATGACGTAATCTTCATCTTCTTGAATAACTTCAAAACCTTTGATTTCATTCTTGACAACTAGCGCATCAATATCTTTGGTACATAAAATATTACTTCCTCCTCCTAAAAATAGATGTGGCACATGTGCGTATTGGCCCGCTTTCAACAAGGCCACATAAGATTCCAAACTCGAAATGATCGTGAAATATTGAGCCTTGACATCAATCCCAAAGGTATTATATTCTTTTAAAGAATAGTTTTCAAACACCTGTGGAACTGAATTAGATTTAGGCATTTTAAATTAATTTGGTCGATAAAAATTCCTGCAATTCAGGTACAGTATTCGACATCATATTGGTAGAATTTCCCTCCCACATCTTTTTTCCATCCTTTAAAAACATAATGTATTGCCCCATTCGCATCACAGAATTCATATCATGAGAAATCACGATGGTCGTAATTCCATATTCAACCGTTATTTCCTGAATCAAAAGGTCAATTTTAACAGCTGTCAAAGGGTCTAATCCGGAGTTAGGTTCATCGCAAAAAAGATATTTAGGATTCATTACAATGGCCCTTGCTATCCCCACCCGTTTTTTCATTCCACCTGAAATTTCAGAGGGCATTTGGTTCGCAGCAGCTTCTAATCCTACCCTTTTTAAACATAACATGGCCTGCTCTGTTTTTTCTTCTAAACCTTGCGAAGTCAGTGTATCTAAAGGAAATCGAACGTTTTCCAACACCGTTTTTGAATCGAAAAGAGCTCCCCCTTGAAAAAGAACCCCCATCTCCCTGCGAATGGCCTTAACAGTTTCCTGATCAGCATTCACAAAGTCTCTTCCATCGTAAAGTACTTTGCCTTTTTCAGGTGACAAAATTCCAATCATACATTTCAATAAAACACTTTTTCCCGTACCACTGCCCCCGATCACCATGTTCGTCATTCCTTGTTTGAATACACCACTCACGCCATCAAGAATGACTCTCCCCTCAAATTTCTTGTGTATGCCTTTAATTTCAATCATGCTCAAAATTAGGTATATTTTATCAAAAATAAACACAAATCACCTTGACTAATTAGATGGCGTGATTCAAAAAATGTGTAAATTGGTTTATTATATTTACTCAACTCATTAAACCCAATCACTATGTTTTTAATTATTGTCGGAATCGTCCTTTATTTAGCAGGACAAGGTATTGGTAGCCCCAATCTCGTATTTTCAAAATATAGCCCAACATTCAAAATTGTTGGTATTGTATTTGCCCTCATTGGCTTATTAACTTCTGCTGTAAAGCAAATAGATGCAGGAGAAGTGGGTGTGCAAAGTGTATTTGGAAAAGTAGTTCCAGAAACATTATCCAGTGGATTAAATTTTGTAAACCCCATTGCCAACGTGTATATTTTCGACGCAAAAACTCAAAATTATACGATGTCGGCAGTCCATGATGAAGGAGATAAAACAGGTGATGATGCCATTCGAGTACTAACAGCGGACGGTTTAGAAGTAGTGATAGACTTAACGGTATTGTTTAGAATTTTACCTTCTGATGCACCCAAAATTTTAAAGGAAATAGGCGAAGATTATAAAAATAAAGTGGTTCGCCCCATTACAAGAACTATGATCCGTGATAATGCCGTTTATTACGATGCGGTGGCATTATATTCCATAAAGAGAAATGAATTCCAAACACGTATTTACAATGATATCGAAAAGAACTTCAAGAAACGTGGCTTAGTATTGGAACAGCTCCTAATCAGAAACATTAATTTGCCCAATTCAGTCAAGCAAACAATTGAATCTAAAATTAATGCGGAACAAGATGCTCAAAAAATGCAATTTGTCCTTCAAAAGGAAAAGCAAGAAGCCGAAAGAAAACGCGTTGAAGCTCAGGGAATCGCAGATTATCAAAAAATATTATCCACCGGTTTGAGCGACAAACAATTGCAATATGAGTCGATTATCGCACAAAAAGAATTAGCCAAATCGCCTAATGCCAAAGTAATTATCATGGGAAGTTCTAAAGGCACACCCATTATATTGGGAAACAATTAAAATGAATGCCTGAAATCATTCCAAATTTTATTGACAGATTTACAAAAAAGGCCGAAGAATATATCCTTCGGCCTTTTTACTTTTGTTCTTCTTATTTGCTTAAAATCGAATGCCCCATTTTATCACGTTTCGTCTCTAAGTACTTCTCATTGTGTTTATTGGGTGCTATTTCAATCGGAATCGAGTCCACTATTTCAAGGCCATAGCCTAATAAACCAGCTCGTTTTTTAGGATTGTTAGAAATCAACCTGATTTTATGTGCCCCCAAATCACGAAGAATTTGAGCCCCTACTCCGTAATCACGCTCATCCATGGAAAAGCCTAACTCTAGGTTCGCCTCAACCGTATCTCGACCAAGCTCTTGCAATTTATAAGCCTTTAATTTATTCAACAATCCGATGCCGCGACCCTCTTGGAACATATATAAAATGACTCCTTTCCCTTCTTTTTCAACCATTCCCATGGCGGCGTGCAACTGAGCACCGCAATCACAACGACAACTACCAAAAATATCTCCGGTCACGCAAGAACTATGCACACGCACCATCACCGGATCATTTACCTCCCATTCTCCCTTAACTAATGCTAAATGCGTATCTCCCGTATTTTTTTGTTTAAAGGCAATCAATTCAAATTGACCCCATTCCGTTGGCATATTCACACCAATCTCCCGAGTAATCAATGATTCCGTATTAAGCCTATATTCAATTAAATCTTTAATGGTAACTAATTTAAGATCAAACTTATCGGCTATCTTTCTAAGATCAGGCAAGCGAGCCATACTACCATTATCATTCAATACTTCAATCAAAACACCTGAAGGCTGAAATCCAGCTAACTTCGCAAAATCCATCGATGCCTCCGTGTGTCCCGTTCTTCTTAAAACTCCCTCAGATTTACTCTTTAAAGGGAATATATGACCAGGACGACCCAAGTCAGTTGGCCTAGTATTAAAATCCACCAATGCTTTGATCGTTTTCGAACGATCCCCTGCAGAAATTCCAGTGGTACAACCATTGCCTAATAGATCAACAGACACAGTAAATGGCGTTTCATGTGAAGTCGTATTTTGATCAACCATCATCTCCAATCCCAAGGCTAAACAACGCTCCTCAGTTAATGAAACGCACATAAGACCCCTCGCCTCTTTAATCATAAAATTGACCAACTCAGGAGTAATTGCCTCCGAAGCACATATCATATCACCCTCATTCTCACGATCTTCATCATCTGCAACGATAATAATTTTACCCAATTTAATATCCTGAATGGCGTCTTCAATACGGTCCAATCGAATAGGTAATTCATTCATATTTTAAGCAATTATTTAACGAAAACACAAAGGTACGCAGATTTCGTTCCTATTTTACCTAAATTGCAACATAAATAAATGGAAATTTATGTCGATTGAAGTCCTACATCTCAGCAAATCTTTTGGGCAATCACTGGCGATCAGTGACCTAAGTTTTGACTTAAAAATGGGCCAAATAACTGGATTTTTAGGCCCAAATGGAGCGGGAAAATCAACTACATTAAAAATACTCATGGGGCTGGAAATTCCTAGTAGCGGGGAAGCCAGAATTTTGGGAGTGGATGTGCAGAAACAAGATGTGAAAATCAAAAAGCAAATTGGGTATTTGGCAGAAAATAATCCCTTGTATCCCGAAATGTACATCAAAGAATTCTTAAGTTTTATCGGCAAAATTCATGGCTTAAGCTCAACTGCACTAACAAGAAGAATTGCAGAAACCATCGAATTAGTAGGCCTAGAAAGAGAGCAAAAAAAGAAAATAAAAGAAATTTCGAAGGGGTACCAACAGCGAGTTGGCCTGGCCCAAGCGATTCTTCATGATCCCAAAATATTAATTTTAGATGAGCCCACGAGTGGCTTAGATCCCAATCAAATGGAAGAGATTAGATCCTTAATTGTCTCCTTAAAAAAAGATAAGACGATTTTATTTTCGAGTCATTTACTGGGGGAAGTCAATGCCATCTGTGATCATGTGCTGTTAATCGACAAAGGCCAATTGAAAGCCAATTGCAGCATAGGGGAAGCAAAAAATTACCCTGGAGGGATTGAAGCTTTCTTTAAGAATAAGACTAATTGACAAGTGTAAAATGATCGGCATCCAAATCCGTAGGGAATTTTGCCCTAAATTCAATCAATTCAGGTTTTGAGATGGAATAGGTTTTAATCGAATCTTCTTTGGACAAATTCAGCAAATCATTGCCTAAATACGAAATAAGAGCAGAATCACCTTGGTATTGAATTTCATTTCCATCCCGGCCAATTCGATTTACTCCGACCACATAAGCTAAGTTTTCAATGGCACGCGCCCGTAACAATGTATTCCATGCATGGGCACGAGCGGCAGGCCAATTGGCCACATAAATAGCTAGGTCATAAGCCAAGTCGGCATTCCTAGACCACACGGGAAAGCGTAAATCGTAACAAACAAATGCCGCGATATTCCAATTTTTATAAGAAATAACACGTTTTTCATTTCCAGCCGTATAAAACTGGTCCTCGCCTCCCATCCTAAATAAATGTTTCTTATCGTAACTGTGAATTTTACCTTCAGGGTCGACAGCCACAAATCGGTTGAAATATTGATTATTTTCTTTACACTTAATACTCCCCACGACTAAAGCATTTAGTCGATTAGCCATCAATTTAAGCCATTTGATGACCGGACCATGGCCTATTTCAGCTCCTTTATCATTCATGCTAAATCCAGTGCTGAACATTTCAGGTAGGACCACCACATCGGTTTGATTGATTAAATGCTGAAGTTTTTCCTCTAATAGGGAGCAATTTGCGAGAGGATCTTCCCAGGCAATTTCGAATTGAACTAAACTTACCCTCAAAGGATTATTGGGGCCGGACATGTACTGATTGATTATTTTGCTTTAGCAATATAGGAATAATATATTTTCAACTTAGCTTTCAATGCATTAAGAGGAATAAATCGTACACTTTCACTCGATATTTTAGCATTTCCTGAAGCATCTGCTGAAATGGCGGGAGTCAATAAAAAACCTAAATTAGCTTTGTTGCCAGTCAATAATGCTTGCATAATCGTCGTAACATTAAATGAATAGGTATTGGTAAACGAATTATAAGTAGCGGTTTGAACTCCTGAAGCACCTTCAGCCACAAAGTATTTAA
This sequence comes from Cytophagales bacterium, assembly GCA_013205605.1. Lineage (GTDB taxonomy): Bacteria > Bacteroidota > Bacteroidia > Cytophagales > Spirosomataceae > Aquirufa. The sequence goes on from JABMMK010000188.1 coordinate 8,812, forward strand.
GCCCGTACGTATTTCTTAGGGGTCTACTAGAACCATCCGACTCGATTAAGGATAATTGGCCTATCGTCTGACTCAAATCTAAATTATCAGCTCCTTGGAAAACTAATTCAGCCTTATTAACCGCTACGTCATTGTTACCTTTCAATTTAGTCAAATAAGGCAAATCGATTTTAGTCACAATGCCCGTTCCCGATTGAACGTACGTAGTGTTATTCGTTTTTAGTGAAGATATTTTATCTCCAGATTTAACTAAATTAGCTAATACCCCTACTTTTTTAGACTTAATCTGGTTGAAACGCGCATTGAACTCAAGCGTGTACGTATTCGATAAACTGAAATAATAGTTTAAAAAATACTTTAAAGTATCACCAGGATTATGCCAATGCAAAGTCATTTTAGAATAAGCAGGTGAGAAGTTTAATAAAGACGCTTTCTTAGATTCAGCCGTCTGAAAATAAAAACCTTTAAAAAAATCTCTAAATGAAGACCCTCCTCCAGAAATAGCTTTATCCTTGTACTTCGAAATTAATTCCTTGCCTAAAGCCAATCCCATATGAAATTTCAATGTATCATATTGAACTGAATCACCATTAACCGATTTAGCATATAGGGGTTTAGGAGTAAAGGTATGAGTCTTTAACACCTCAGGAAAATAAGCAACAGTAGAATTAGTAAAATAACTTGAACTTCTACTCAAACTATCCTTCAAACGATAAATCTTTATACTCTGTGGCTGAGTTAAATCACCTTGATAATTAGTATACACCAATGACATTTTCAATGAATCCAAAATAGAATTCTCTTTGGAATTCAAAGTATCTGCATTAGCTATCTGTGCGAAAACATCAGAGGTCACATAACCCAGTTCAGGATGAAAATAAGAACCCAACAATAAGGAATTATTAGCCCCAGTATAAATGGAATCAATCAAAACCGTGGAAGAATTAACGGTTAATGTATCCGTGTAATTTAATCCCACTTCCACACTAAAAAGGTCAGAACCTATTTCTTTAGGATCATCACAGGAGGACAGGAAAAGGGAAATAATCCCCAACCATTTAAGCGCCGGCCATCTCAATGTAAGCTTTTTCGAAGAAATCGAGGTCATTTTCGGCAATATTTTGGTGGGTTTTTTCTTTATATTCATCAATAATTGATTGAATGCGGGTGTTATCCACATTTTCTAAGGATACTACTTTATCGGCAAATTCCGCACCTATTTTGATAAATGCATGATAATCAGAAGTAGCTAAGCTACCCAAATGTGCTTCATCTAAATCTCCAATTTTAACTTTTTCCAATAAATCGTCATTTGAAAACGTAAAATCAAAGGCAGAATTGTGCGGAGAAAAAATAGTTTTTGAATCTTTATAAATAGGGTGATTTCGGTAATGTGTTGAAATATACAAGGGCACTAAACTTGACATCCAATCATTGCAATGAATGACATGTGGCGCCCAACCTAATTTAATAACAGTCTCTAAAGCTCCTTTACAGAAAAATATAGCCCTTTCATGATTGTCAGGATAAAATTCCCCCTCTTTATCATTTAAGATATATTTTCTTTGATAATAATCCTCATTATCAATAAAGTAAACTTGCAATTTAGCCGCCGGAATACTGGCCACTTTTATGGTTAAGGGTTTCTCCTCATCTCCCATCGGAATCGTAATTCCTGAGAGTCGAACTACCTCATGTAATCGATTTTTGCGTTCGTTAATAGAACCAAATCTTGGAACTAAAATTCTGATCTCCATTCCTCTCTCCTGCATGGCAGCAGGAAGATTGCGAACAAAATTGGCAATTTGTGATGTGTTTAGAAAGGGATCAACCTCGCTCGAAACGTAAAGAATACGTAATTTGGCCATTCTAAAATTATTTATGGGGAAAAATTATCCCAAAAAAACAATGCAAAAGTACAAAAAATTTATCGCATTTCCACACCATTATTAGACTAAAGGTCTTTATTTTGCTAATTGATTTATTATCTAACCCAATTTCATGCTAAAATCGATCATAAAGTATCTTTTCTCTACTGCATTAGCCTTAGGCTTGTTGTATTGGGCATTCTCGTCAAGCAACATACAGTGGCAAGATATATTTGATACGTTTGCGGAGGCCAACTACCAATGGATTCTGCTCTCCGTCCTCATTTCCATTTTCTCTCATATTTTACGTGCATGGCGTTGGGAAGCTTTGCTCGGCGCAATGAATTTTTACCCCGGTACACTAAGAACCTTTTCAGCGGTCATGATTGGCTACTTTGCCAATTTTATCGTTCCAAGAATGGGCGAGGTTTCCAGGTGTGGGTCGCTTACCAAAACCGCTAGCATTCCATTCACCCAATCATTTGGGACAGTCATCACGGAAAGGATTATCGACTTACTCGGTTTACTCTTTATTGTTTTCATCGCCTTTTTTATTGCCTGGGAACCGATGCAACAATATTTATTCCCAAATGCAAGCATGCCGTCAACTTATTTGATCGTGTCAACTGCCTTGATTTTGAGTACCTTAATAGCTTTGTTACTATTTTTTAAAAATAAAATAGGCCTTCTTTGGGAATCCTTTACGTCAAATAATAAATTGGGTAAAATTTTAGCAGGCTGGGTCGTCGGTATTTTAAGCATCAAAGATGTCAAAAACCCTCAAAAATTTATTTTTTTCTCTATCCTAATTTGGGTATGCTATTACCTTAACGCCTATGTACTATTGTTAGCCTTCCCCGTAAGTCAATCCCTCAGCCTTTCAGCCGGATTAATGGTTTTAGTCATGGGGACATTTGGCATGGCGACTCCTACACAAGGAGGAATTGGCGCCTACCATAAATTGGTTTCTGCCACATTGGTCTTTTATTTAATACCGATCAAAGACGCAACTGTATTAGCGACCTTTTTTCATGGAACCCAAATGGTTACCATTTTGTTATTGGGTGGATTAAGTTTTATATTAACTTTATTTTTAACACAAATCGATGCAAAACCCATTGAGTCAAAGTAAAATCTTAGATCTTATTTCGGCCATTGACCAAAGAAATAAGTGGAAATCTGATGAAAACGAACGCGTTGTTTTCACAAATGGATGCTTTGATATTTTGCATTTAGGCCATGTCGATTACCTTGAAAAGTCGAGTATGAGCGGCACAAAACTCATTGTAGGCGTAAACTCAGACCGTTCTGTCAAAGAATTAAAAGGACCTGAAAGACCTGTCAATTCCGAATATGCTCGAGCAAGATTAATTGCAGCTTTGGGTTTTGTTTCTTTGGTCATTATCTTTGATGAAGATACGCCTTTGGATCTCATAAAAACCTTAAAACCGGATGTATTAATGAAGGGAAACGACTATACTTTAGAAACCATCGTGGGAGCCAAAGAAGTCCTGGAATATGGTGGCGAAGTACTAACCATACCACTGGTTCCCGATTATTCAACTACTGGAATTATTCAAAAACTAAAAAAATAATATTATGTATTTTATCGCTATTTTATTTGGAGTGGCCGGAATGTTAATTTCCTGGAGATTGAAATCAAAATTTCAAAAATATGCCCAAGAGCCTTTGCAAAGTAATTTTTCTGGCCAAGAAATTGCCGAGAAAATGCTCGCAGATCATGGAATTACGGATGTTCGTGTCATATCGGTTGACGGCCAATTAACAGACCATTACAATCCTGCTGACAAAACAGTGAATCTATCTAACGATGTGTTTCACGGTCGCAATGCCGCTGCCGCCGCAGTTTCTGCGCACGAATGTGGTCACGCAGTCCAACATGCCCGAGCTTATGCTTTTTTAGAATTCAGAAGTGCCATGGTTCCCATGTTAAATGTGGCGAATGGATTTATGCCTATCCTATTGATGATCGGTATGTTTGTACTTTATTCCACGGGAAGTGTGCTTCTATTGACCATTGGCGTTGCGCTTTTTGCCCTTGCCACTCTCTTTAGCTTTGTTACTTTACCTGTGGAATTTGACGCTTCAAATCGCGCTTTAGCTTGGATAAAAGAAAAAGGAATTGTCACACCGACTGAATATGAAATGTCAAAAGATGCACTTTGGTGGGCAGCTATGACGTATGTGGTCGCCGCATTAGGCATGTTAGCCCAATTGCTTTACTACTTAAACTTATTAGGTGGTCGTAGAAATAATTAATGTCAATGATTATAAAAATAAAAAAATGCCTCAAGATCCTTGAGGCATTTTTTATACATTCAATTTACTTTTCCGATAACTATATCCAAAGTAAATCAATAATCCGGCCAAGCACCAATACAAAAAGCGCTCCCAATTCATTGCTCCCATTTGAGTCATTAAATACATATTGACCAAAAGTCCCAATACAGGTATTAATGAAAGATTATGAGTCACACTGAAAAATGCTATAAGGACCCAAATCAAGAAAAAACAAGTCATAATCACATGATCTGCCTTTTCCGCCCCAGTCCAAATCCCCGTAAACCATTGTTGCCACGCACTTAAATTCGGCAAAGAAAGATATAAAGCAAGCACTAAGGACAGACCTACATAATATTTAGCATTGATATACGGAATTTTAAACTTCGATTTTTTCTGATTTTCAGGATCTAAATCTAAAATTAACACGCCCCCACAAACCAGCACAAAAGCGAATAAGGTTCCTATACTGCTCAAATTTATCACTTCTTCTAAATTGGCAAATAAGGCAGGAATTCCTACCAAAACACCCGTCATGATGGTTGAAAATGATGGAGTCCTATACTTGGGATGAATGCGAGAAAATGCCTTGGGCAACAAACCATCGCGAGACATCGTCATCCAAATACGGGGTTGGCCCATTTGATAAACCAAAAGCGCACTCGTCAAAGCAATCACAGCACTCGCTGCCACCACTCCAGCCACGCCGGGTAAATTAACCTTCATAAACATAAAAGCTAATGGATCCTCTATTCCAGCTAATTCTCCTGAAGGAACAATGCCAGTCAGTACCAGCGTAACCATCACATATAAAACAGTGCAAATGATTAAGGCCCACATCATTGCTTTGGGAATGTCTCTTTGGGGATTTTTACATTCCTCCGCGGTCGTTGATATAGAATCAAAGCCAATATAAGCAAAGCAAACAGCTGCCACACTTTTTAATACTCCACTAACACCATTGGGTGCAAATGGAGTCCAATTTTCCACTTGGACATAAAATGCCCCCACGCCAACCACGATAGCAATGACAGCTAATTTCAGAATCACCAAAATATTATTCATGTTTTTAGTTTCTTTGATGCCAATGTATACTAAATAGGTAACCGCCGCCGTGATGAGCAAAGCGGGAATATTGGCGACAAAATGCCAACCGAAAAAAACGGGGGCTGAATTAAACGCGACAAATCCTTCGCGTACATTGACAGACATTTGTTCTAATTTCTGACCGCCTTCTATAGCTTGCAGGGCTGCCGTATGGGCTCGTTGGGCCGATAAATAATCCATGGTTAAAAATTCAGGCACATGAAATCCTAAACCCTCCAATAAATCCACAAAATATTTAGACCAGGAAATAGCCACAGCCACATTGGATATCGCATATTCAAGCAATAAATTCCAGCCCAAAATCCAGGCCATCATTTCTCCTAAGCTCGTATATGCATAGGTGTAGGCGCTTCCAGAAATAGGAACGGTCGCCGCAAACCGAGCATAACAAAATGCGGTAAACATGCAGGCCAAAGCTGTAAAAACAAACAATAATGAAACGGCTGGACCTCCATTCGCCGATGCCTGACCAATGGCAGAAAATATACTTGCTCCTATGATGGCCGCAACACCCATAAACGTCAAATCTCGAACACCCAAATTACGAATCATGGAATGACCCGCTAATTTTTCCATTTCTACCTGATCTGAGATGATTTTATCAATGGTTTTTTTTCGAAAAAGGGATGCCCACATAATTGGATTGTTGGATGAATTTACGCCAACAAAAATACATCTTTCTTCAAGAAATTCTAATTATGTCGATTTGTCTTACCTTTGTATTATGTCAGTCGCAATTGTCATCTTAAATTTTAATGGCCGAGGTTTTCTAGAAAAATTCCTTCCTGATGTTATTTTAAATACACCAGAAGGAAAGATTTATGTGGCCGATAATGGATCCACTGACGATTCTGTTAAACTGGTTGAGGAAAAATTTCCAGCAGTTACAATCATCCAATGGGCCAATAACCTAGGTTATGCGGGTGGATATAATTTTGCCCTCAAACAAATTGAGGCGGAGTATTTTGTACTTATGAATTCAGATATTAAACCGCAAAAAGATTGGCTAAAGCCTCTTTTGAGCTTCTTCGAACTGTATCCTACTTGCGCTGCGGTACAACCCTATATATTGGATTTCAAACAACCCGAATATTTTGAATACGCAGGTGCCGCTGGGGGATACTGGGACCAATTAGGTTATCCATTTAGTCGAGGTAGAATCTTTGATCAATTGGAAAAAAATGAGAATCAATATCCCACCTCATTTGTCCATTGGGCTTCGGGGGCATGCCTAATGGTCAAATCAGAGCTTTTTTGGAAAGTCGGCGGTTTAGATGATTACTTTTTTGCTCACATGGAAGAAATTGATCTTTGTTGGCGTCTCCAAAGAGCCGGATACCAAATAGCAGCTGTCGCAGAAAGTCAAGTCTTGCATGTCGGAGGCGGGACATTGGCACAAGGAACCCCCTTTAAAACCTATTTGAATTTCCGAAACAACTTGATTTTACTATACAAAAACGTAGACCCTGCACATAAATTTACTACAATTTTTAAACGGATGCTTTTAGACGGAATCGCTGGATTACGTTTTTTAACGAATCGACAATGGATGCAATTCTTAGCTGTGGTACATGCACATTTCCACTTCTATAAGTATCTGATTTTTCACAAAAACAAACAAAATTTGCCGGAAAGTCTACAAAAAAACTACATTGAAAGCTACCCAGGAAATATTGTGGTAGATTACTTCTTCAGAAAAATTAAGAAATTCTCAGATTTAAAATTTTAAATATCCCAAACAGAGGGATTGTTTCTCTGGCGAAGATATCGACTAATGTTCATCCAAAAAGCAAGAATTAAATAAATAATGATGGGGGAACCCATCGTCAAAAAAGAAGTGTAGATAAAATACAATCGAATGCTACTGCTAGAAATCTTGAATTTTTCCCCTAATCGAGTACAAACTCCAAACGCCTGATTTTCAACGAAATATTTAATTTTATACATATCGAGTAAATTATATCACAAAATTAGGAATAAGATCCCAAAATAACATCGTCCAAAATACATAAAACTATTTAATTATATAAATTATTCAAATATTTATATTTATTTTAAAATAAATGTAAAAATATTTTCTTTTTTCTTGCATACAATATAATTATTTATACTTTTGAGCACTTAAAAGATTTAACATATTCTTAATTTCGACTTTCTCATCTAGTTTCTCCTCTGATTTTCCAGGTTATTGATTCTAATAAAGTTTGTCGGAGTAAAGGTTTTTATCTCTCGAGGGTATTAATATTTTTAACATTTTTTTTATGCAAACTGGTAAAGTAAAATTTTTCAACGAGACGAAAGGTTTCGGATTCATCGTTGATGATCAAACAGGTGAAGACATTTTCGTACACGTAACTGGTCTTACAGGCGTTACTATCCGCGAAAATGATTCAGTATCTTATGAAGTTACTGATGGAAAGCGTGGCGCAAACGCTATCAACGTAAAGAAAATCTAATTTTCTTACGTTTTTTTTGATTAGAGCAAATCAGGATTAAACAATATATATAGGATTACCTATTTAAGATTGCAAAATTGATCTCTAGTTGAAGAGAAAAAAAAGCCCTCAGAAATGAAGGCTTTTTTTATTTTACATGGTTCAACTTAAAAACTGAATACTATTTTTCTTCAGTTCAGTAGCCCAGAGTTAAACTTAAGTCTGACGCAATTTAAGAAATCCAGGCAATCACCTCCTCTTTGGTAGGCATAGATGAATCAATCTTCAATTTCTTTCTCATTCCACCTAAATCGTTGAAAACTTTATTTGGATTGGCTTCTTTCAAAGCATTCAAAGTCAAAATTCCCATTTTTTGTAAAGCTGGTATCCAAATTACAGGTACCCCTGCATTGATAAAATCTTGATCCGAGGATACTTCCTTCATAATTTCAGGACGCATTTGAGGGAAAAACAGCACCTCTTGGATCGAGGACTGATTCGTCATCAACATCGTCAATCGGTCTATTCCGATCCCAATACCCGACGTGGGTGGCATCGCATACTCCAACGAACGTATAAAATCATAATCCATCGCCATCGCCTCATCATCGCCTTTTTCAGCTAATTTTAGTTGGTCCTCAAACCGCTCTTTTTGATCAATCGGATCATTCAATTCGGAATAGGCATTTGCAATTTCTTTGCCGTTTACAAAAAGTTCGAAACGTTCAACTAAACCCTCCTTCGATCTATGCTTCTTGGTCAGTGGAGACATTTCGACGGGATAATCAATAATAAAAGTGGGCTGAATTAAATTAGCTTCCACCTTCTCTCCAAAAAGCTCGTCGATCAATTTCCCTTTCCCCATTTGAGCATCCACTTCCATCCCAAAAGATGTACATTTTGCTCTTAATTCATCTTCAGAAAGCTCGTCCACATTCACGCCAGAATATTTCAAAATAGCTTCTGAAATACTTAATCGAGGATATGGGCCTGCAAATTCAATGTGATTATCTCCCACTGAAATATTAGTTTGACCATGTAAGGTCAAGGTTACCTTTTCAAAAATCTCCTCGGTCAAATTCATCATCCAATGGTAATCTTTGTAAGCCACATAAAATTCCAAAGAGGTAAATTCTGGATTATGGGTTCTATCCATCCCTTCATTTCTGAACATCTTTCCAAACTCATACACTCCATCAAATCCGCCAACAATCAAACGCTTCAAATAAAGTTCATTGGCAATGCGCAAAAATAAAGGCATGTCCAACGTATTATGATGTGTTTTAAAGGGTCGCGCAGAGGCGCCCCCATGAACAGATTGCAAGACAGGAGTTTCCACCTCTAACCAACCTCTTTGGTCAAACATCGTCCGCATCGTCGAAATGATCTTAGCGCGTTTGACGAAAATATCTTTAATGGAGGGATTTACGATCAAATCCACATATCGCTGGCGATACCTCATTTCAGGATCTGAAAAGGCATCATACGTTTGGCCATCTGCTTCTTTGACCACCGGCAGTGGCTTTAGAGCTTTGGAGAGCAACGTAAATTCACGCACGTGAACAGAAATCTCCCCTACTTGGGTCGTAAAAGCATAGCCCTTAATTCCTATAATGTCTCCAATATCTAGGAGTCGTTTAAACACTGTATTATATAACGTTTTATCTTCGCCTAGGCACAAATCATCTCTTCGAAAATACAATTGAATACGTCCATTCGCATCTTGTAATTCAGCAAATGAGGCATTTCCCATGATTCGAAATCCCATTAATCGACCTGCTAAACTAACTTCTTGGAAGTTATTTAATTCAAGTTTATATTCGGCCAAAATCTGAGCAGAATAATGGCTAACCAAAAATGCGGCTGCAGGATAGGGATCGATTCCCATGCCAATGAGTTCCTGTCTTTTTTGACGTCTCAATAATTCTTGCTCACTTAATATCATACTACATATATATTTTCAAAGGCCAAAAATAACCAAATCATTTGGCAAATAAAACTGATCCGCAAGGAAGGTAAAAAACTTAAAACTTGTTAATAAAATTAGAGTCGATAAACAATTGAGTACATTTTTAAGTTAAATTCGCACAATCAAAATCAATTTTTAAAAGATCCTTATAAATGAAAAATCAATTAAAATCCTATGTAGTCATTGCGCTTTTATCCAGTGCAATTTCTTTAGGCGCATTTCAATTATTTAATTTGGGTTCAAGAAATACATTAGGCGAAGTTCCTTCTGCATTTACAAACACGGTCTCAAACATCAATGCTCCCGGAAATCCCGGAGAATTTACGTATGCAGCAGAAAAAACAACCCCTGCCGTTGTTCACATCAAAACTAAAATGGATCAGAAATCGCGCCAGCAATTTTCCAGTCCATTGGACGATTTATTTGGTGGCTTTGGTGATCCTTATGGTGGTGGTGGAGGAGGCGGTCGTAGACAAGCACCTCAGCAACAAGAGGCTTCAGGCTCGGGAGTTATTATCAGTGCCGACGGATATATTGTTACCAATAATCACGTAGTAGCTGAAGCTAATGAGATTTCGGTGATCTTAAATGATAAGAGAGAATTTAAAGCAAAGGTTATTTCTACGGATCCTTCTTCTGACTTAGCCGTTATTCAAATTAAAGCCAGTGGCCTTCCTTTCCTAACTTTTGGGGATTCAGATGCATTAAGAGTAGGGGAATGGGTATTAGCGGTGGGAAATCCATTTAACTTAGAATCAACAGTGACGGCAGGGATTGTTTCTGCCAAAGGTCGTCAAAACATCATTGATCGCGAAGGGGACATTAACCCATTAGAATCATTTATTCAAACGGATGCCGCGGTTAATCCGGGGAACTCGGGGGGGGCGCTTGTCAACTTAAAAGGCGAGTTGATCGGTATTAACACAGCAATTTATTCACGTACGGGCCAATTTGCAGGCTATTCATTTGCTGTACCCGTGAGTATTGTCAAAAAAGTTTCAGGTGATTTAATCAAATATGGCAATGTACAAAGAGGTTTCCTTGGAGTTAGTATCTTAGAGGTAAACTCAAAATTAGTCGATGAAAAAGATCTAAAAGTGAAAGACGGAGTATATGTAGGTGGATTTGCTGAAAATTCTGCAGCCAAAGATGCTGGCGTTAAAATCAATGATGTGATCATGAAAATTGACGGCGTGGATACAAAATCAACAGCCAAGCTCATGGAAATCGTGGGCAGAAAAAGACCAGGCGAATCTTTAAACGTTTCTGTTAATCGCGATGGTCAAATCAAAGAATTCAATGTTACCCTAAAGAATAAAGATGGAAATACATCCATACTGAAAGGAGACATCGGTGAAACATATAAGTCGGAGTTCTTAGGTGCCAAATTCGGTTCTTTAAGTAGCGCCGATAAAGAAAAATTCAAATTGAGTTCTGGAGTTAAGGTGGTCGACGTGACAACAGATGGTCGATTAGAAATGTATGGCTTATCCAAAGGATCCATCATTACCAAAATAAACGATAAGGCCGTCAATAGCCCTAAAGAAGCAACTGAATTATTAGAAGCCAGAAGAGGCCGAATTAAATTAGAGGGAATTGATGTCGATGGATCTAGATTTATTTACGTGCTTTAAACACAGATTTCAGGTGAATCGTTTACCTGGTTTCAAAATCTAATTTTCTTATAAACAAAAAACCCGAAGCAAATGCTTCGGGTTTTTTTAATACGTTTAACCGATGTTAAGATCTATATAAAACTTGCTTTACCGCTTTAACCGTTCTTTCTACATTTGGCAAAATCTCTTCAATTAAAGTGGGCGCATAAGGCAAAGGTAAGTCACGTGAATTCACACGAATGACCGGAGCATCTAAGAAATCAAAAGCCCAACGCTGTAAATGATAGGTAATTTCGGAAGAAATAGCGGCCAATGGGTTTGCTTCTTCGACCACCACACAGCGATTGGTTTTCTTCACAGATTCTACGACGGTCAAATAATCAATAGGGCGTACGCTGCGCAAATCAATCACCTCTACGGAAATTCCTTGCTTCTCCAACTCCTCTACGGCCGGCATCACCACACGAGATAACATTTTACCGAAAGTCACTAAGGTGACGTCTTTACCCGCTTTCACAATATTGGCTTTTCCGATCGGAATCAAATATTCTCCGTCCGGAACTAAACCTTTATCTCCATACATAACTTCCGACTCCATAAAAATAACGGGGTCATTATCACGAATAGAAGCTTTCAACAAACCTTTTGCATCCGCTGGATTTGATGGAACAACCACTTTTAAACCCGGTGTATTGGCAAACCAATTTTCAAAATTAGATGAATGTTGGGATGATAATTGGCCCGCATTTCCAGTCGGCCCTCTAAATACAATCGGACAAGAATATTGCCCACCTGACATCGACATTAATTTTGAAGCCGAATTAATTACTTGGTCTATGGCAACCAAAGAAAAATTGAATGTCATGAATTCTACAATGGGTCTTAATCCATTCGCAGCAGCACCTACTGAAATCCCTCCAAATCCCAATTCAGCGATCGGTGTGTCAATCACACGATCCGGACCAAACTCATCCAACATCCCTTGGGAAACTTTATAGGCCCCATTATATTCAGCCACCTCTTCTCCTATAAGGAAAACCGTTGAATCAGTTCGCATTTCTTCTTGCATGGCTTCACGCAAGGCTTCTCTAAATTGAATTTCTCTCATAATGATACATTACGTATATAACCTAATCAGGAGCAAAATTAGGCAAGAAAATGCATACAACAAAACCAAAATTAGGTTTCTCATGCTCCCAATTTGATAAATTCTAGGTATTTTTGATAATAATTAGAATTTCAACGCAAATGACCGTCAAAATAGCTCCCATTTCTGAATCATTGGCCACTTTTTTTGGCCAGAACGATTATTCGCATATCGCTATTTTGGTCGATGAATTTACAAACAAATATTGTTTGCCCATCATTGAAGATTTGCTGCCGTCCAATTTCACCAAAATTCTAATTAAATCTGGAGAGCATCATAAAAACTTAGCTACCTGTGAACGTGTTTGGGATCGAATGACGAATGCCAATATGGATCGGCATAGTTTATTGGTCAATTTGGGTGGCGGAGTTATAGGCGATTTAGGAGGTTTTTGTGCCTCCACCTACAAAAGAGGAATTGATTTCATTCAAATTCCTACTACATTATTAGCCCAAGTGGACGCGAGTGTAGGAGGAAAATTGGGCATCGACTTCCACGGACTTAAAAATCATATTGGAGTTTTCCAATTGCCTAAAGCCGTATTAATAGACCCGAAATTTATTGATACCTTATCGATCCAACAAAAAAAATCTGGCTTTGCTGAAATCATCAAGCATTGTTTAATCCGCGATGAAAAGGAATGGAATTCGATAAGCCAACAAAGTTTCGAGGAATTGGATTTATCAAAATTAATTGCTCATTCAGTTGCGATCAAAGAAGCAATTGTTTTAGAAGATCCCAAGGAAGCAGGTTTACGTAAAATTTTGAATTTTGGCCATACTTTAGGCCATGCCATTGAAACCTATTTGCTGGATAAGGGAAAAAGAAAGATTTTACATGGAGAGGCTATTGCCATCGGCATGATTGTAGAGGCATTTATTTCACATCAACGTGATTTAATTAGCCTGCAAGAGTTAGAAGAAATAGAATCTTATTTGTTTGAAAACTACGGTCGCGTCAAATTACACCCAGAAGAGATTTCAAAAATCATTGCATTAACTGCTCAAGATAAAAAGAACAAAGGCAAAGAAATTCGTTTTTCTTTGTTGACCGGAATAGGCGACTGCGGATATGACATCCCTGTTAGCGCCTCAGAAATGAAGAAGGCCATTCAGTATTACTTGAATTAATTATTCAATAACCTGAGGTACTTTAAAATATTGCTCGTTGGTATCCGGCCCCAAAGCCAACGCCTTTTCCTTAGACAAATCTTGTTTAGCCACATCCTCTCTAAATTGATTCATGGACGGAGTCATGTGAACTAAGGGTTCCACTTGATCCGTATTCACCGCATTAAGTGCCTCCATCCAGTCCAGCACCTTGTTGATCGATTCCCGCATCGGTTCGATTTCACTCGGATTTAATTCCAAACGAGCCAAATGGGCAATCTTTAAAACATCTTCCTTATTTACTTTCATCTTCTTTCTGGATTAACTTTTTATCATCTGGCATTTCCTTATCTAAAAAGGAATTTAATTGGTCTCGATCCATTGACGAAATGATTTGACCAAAGGAATCAATTTTCATTTCAAAACCCTCCAAATTTGGATGTACTTTGGGTTTTTTTTCGACCGGCTTGATTATTTTTTTTGCCATTTTATCTTTTACTGAAGGTCTCAATTGCTTTTTTTAGCCGAAGTAAAACCTGATCCTTCCCCCATAATTCCATTGAAATCATTAAATCCGGGCCTGCCCCATTTCCACTTAATGCCACACGTAGCATTTGCATCACCTTTCCCATTTTAATGCCCGCTTCTTCTAATTTCAACTGTATGAATGACTTAATAGCATCAGCTTCCCAAAACTCCAAAAATGGCAAGGTATCATTTAATACTTGTAAACCTTTTTGAGACTCTTCATTCCATTTATTTTGTACCACTTCCTCCTCATAGGCCGATGGCAACTCCGTAAACTCCTTCACTTTTTCACCCAATTCCTGAGGAAAAGTAATGCGATCCAAAAACAAATGCACAAATGATTCCGCTTCCTTTTTAGGCAAATCAGGTAAATATTGGGTAGCTAGGCTAGCGACATCTTGTAATTTAAGGTATTGCTCGTTAAACCATTTTGCTTTATTCACGTCAAATTTAGCCCCTGCCTTATTGATTCTCTCTAATGAAAAAGCGGATATCAATTCATCTAATGAAAATAACTCCTGTTCGGTCCCTGGGTTCCAACCTAAAAAAGCTAGGAAATTAATCATCGCCGCTGGTAAATATCCCTCTTGTTTAAAGCCCTTTGAAATAACACCTGTTTGTGGATCTTTCCATTCTAAAGGAAATACTGGAAATCCGCCTAAATCTGCATCTCGTTTAGAAAGTTTTCCGTTCCCTTCCGGCTTTAGTAAAAGGGGTAAATGGGCGAATTGTGGCGGCTGCCAACCAAAAGCCTGGTACAACAATATATGTAATGGAGCTGATGGAAGCCATTCCTCTCCACGAATCACGTGCGTGATTTCCATGATATGGTCATCCACGACATTGGCTAAATGATAGGTGGGCATGCCATCCGATTTCATTAAGACTTTATCATCGATGCTTGACGTGTGAACATGTACCCAATCACGTATGCTATCTTGGAAACGAATTTCTGCCTTGGCTGGAACTTTTAAGCGAATGACATAGGGTGTGCCCGAAGCAATGATATCATGAACTTCTTGCTCCGACATAGACAAAGAATTCTTTAATTTCACTCTTGTCAACGCATTGTACTGAAACGCACTTCCTTTACTTTCGTAGATTGCTCGCATCGCATCCAACTCCTCCGAGGTGTCAAAAGCATAGTACGCTTTACCGGAATTGATTAATTCATCTGCATACACTTTATATAATTCCTTGCGCTCGCTTTGTCGATAAGGTTCATGTGGACCACCTACTCCGATTCCCTCGTCGGGCATAATGCCCAACCATTTTAAAGCATCTAAAATATAATTTTCCGCACCTTCTACAAAGCGGGTTTGATCTGTATCTTCAATACGTAATATAAAAGTACCCCCTAATTTGTGGGCCAATAAGTAATTATATAAAGCGGTTCGAACACCTCCTATATGCAAGGCTCCTGTCGGACTTGGGGCAAATCGAACTCTTAATTTTTTAGACATATTTGATTATTTATAGGCAATGCAAGAAATCTCTACACGCACATTTTTGGGTAATCGAGCGACTTCTACGGTCTCACGAGCTGGTGGATTTACCGTGAAATATTGACCATATACCCCATTGATTTGACCAAAATGATTCATATCCTGGATAAAAATTGAACATTTTACAACATGTTCAAAAGTATATCCCGCTTCTTTTAAAATATAAGCCAAGTTTTTCATGACTTGATCTGTTTCTTCTTCAATGCTTGCGCCTGATTCAAAGGCAGAAAGGGCGATTTGACCAGACACATATAAGGTACCTTGCACCTCCACAGCCTGTGAATATGGACCTATGGGGGCAGGAGCATCTGTAGATAAAATTATTTTTTTTGTCATATCTTTGAAAAGAAATGCAAGTTACCAAAATCACCTCATTTATAATAAACAAAAAAGGAATCTTCTTTATGTTGATTTCCTCACTTTGCTTTGCTTCTATGTCAGCTATGGCCAAAGATTTAAGCGAAAAGTTTTCCTCGGTGCAGTTGGTATTTTTTAGAAGTGCCGTAGGCCTTCCCTTTTTATTTACCAGTTTATGGCTTAAACCAGCCGTCCAAAAAGGAGGAAAATTATATTTCATTATCCTTCGAGGGATACTAGGCGCCTTTACCCTATACTGTTTATTTTATACGCTGGAACACCTGAGTTTATCTTTGACAAATACCTATGGCCAAGCATTTCCCTTGTTCATCGCTATTTTTAGTTTTTTCATATTTCCCACTGAAAAATTATCTCGCCAACAAATCATGTATTTGCTTATTGGGTTTTGTGGAATCATTCTGATTTTTAGGCCTGAGACCAATGGGTCATTGTTGCATCATAGTACGGGAATTATTTATGCCATCGGAACAGCCTTAGGGTACATTGCAATCAAGGAAGCACAAAAATATTATGACTCTAGATGGGTGGTTATTTCATTCATGGGCGCTGGACTAATTGCCTCGATTCTTTCATTGAGCTTTGGAACGTTTACGGATCTTCCAAATAGTTTCCTGACGGGGAAATGGATTGAACCTACGGCCAACGAGTGGTTGCTTGCCTTAATCATGGGCCTTTTGGCCCTCGGGGTACAATATTTCACGACTCAAGCCTTGTTAAATGAAAAAACAAGCATCGTGGGGGCCATTGGAAATAGCAGTGTATTATTTTCGATCTTGATTGAAATAATTTTGGGTCATGGATTCCCTTCCTTAATCGTGTGTCTTGGTATTTGCTTAGTTGTTTATGGCAGTTTCAAGGTAAGCAAGGGAAATTAAATCAAGATTTTCCAAACGGTATTCATTAATAGATTTAAAATTAGAGAAGCTTTAAAGCTCCCGAGGCATATTTCCACTAGCCATCATTCGCATAGCAACATAAAAAAAATCCCCCTGAAAAACAGGAGGATTTTAAAATTTATTCACAAGGAATTTTAACTACCGGTGAATTATGCAGTCGCCGAGTTCATTACTTCGGTTTGTTTGCGAATGGATTCTGAGTGAATCAATTTAAACAATTCCTCTACAAACTCAGGATATAAAGCTAAACCTTTGGCTTGATTTGCACGATCACTATGAAGTTGCTTCCAACGATCTAACTGCAAAACAGCTACATTATTATCGCGCTTGTACTCCCCTAATTTTTCAACTACGGCCATGCGAGCGGCTAAAACTTCTAATACTTCACGATCAATGTTATCAATTTTCTCACGAAGGCTAGCTAATTCATCTGAAAAATCAGCACCATAATTGGCATTTCGTACATCCAAATCACGTAACATCTCACCCAATTTCTCCGGGGTAACTTGTTGGGACGCATCAGACCAAGCCGCATCAGGATCTCTGTGCGTCTCGATAATCATACCATCGTAATTTAAATCAAGTATTCTTTGAGATAATTCCATCAATAAAGCACGCTTTCCAGCCATGTGAGATGGATCTCCGATCAATGGCATTTGAGGGAACAAACGCTTCAACTCCACCGCCATTGCCCACATAGGTGAGTTGCGGTATTTCGTTTCTTGGGCATTTGAAAAACCACGGTGTATCGCACCTAATTTCTTAATGCCAGAACCTTGAAGACGCTCAAATGCACCTACCCAAAGTGCTAAATCTGGATTAACTGGATTTTTAACTAATACGGGTACATCAACACCCTTAAGTGCATCAGCTAAATCTTGAACATTAAATGGATTCACCGTCGTACGGGCACCGATCCACAATACATCTACTCCGTATTTCAAAGCCAACTCAACATGCTCAGGAGTGGCAACCTCAATAGCTAATGGCAATCCAGTTTCTTTTTTCGCCTCCACTAACCACTTCAAAGCGGGCTCTCCCATTCCTTCAAAACTACCTGGGCGCGTACGTGGTTTCCAAACCCCAGCACGCATAATATGTGCATAACCCTCCGCTTTAATGCGACGAGCTGTTTCTAATACTTGCTCTTCCGTTTCAGCTGAACATGGACCCGCAATAATAAGCGGTTTCCCTTCTGTCTGAATCCATTCCTGCATAGGAATAATGTCTAAATTGGCATTCATAATACTTCTTACGTTTTCAGGCAGCTTCCGCCTGTGATTTATGATTATTTATTTAATATGATACGAATATCGGTCAATATAAACTCTTATATTTGCAAGCAATTTTGTACCAAATGACCCTAAATACTTCATCAAACGAATTGAAAAAGCTTTCCTTTGAGGACACCCACATCGCCTTTGCCTCCAAAAATAATTTAGAACTACAAAAAGCCTATTGGATTTTTGCCATAATGAATCAAAATTGGTTTGTAAAGTTAGGCACTTTTTTCATCAAATTGTTCCTTTTCCTTCATTTTCCGATCAAAAAACTGATAAAAACCACGATATTCCAACAATTCTGCGGAGGAGAATCTATTGCTGATTGTGAAAATACGATTCAAGGACTTAGGAAAGTTTCGATTGGAACCATCCTCGATTATTCAGTGGAAGGGGAAGAAAATGAAAAATCATTTCAAAAAACAAAAAATGAAATTTTAAAAACAATCGAGAAAGCGCATCAAGAACATTCGATACCTTTTGCGGTTTTTAAGGTTACTGGAATCTTTAGTTCAGAACTAATGGAACAATTCCAAATGGGTCCATTAGACGAAGATGATGAGCCATTATTCGCTTTGAGCAAAGCATACTTACTTGAAATTTGCCAAAAGGCCTTTGACTTACAAGTAAAACTTTTCATTGATGCGGAAGAAAGTTGGATTCAAAATTCCATCGACCTCCTTGCGTATGAGATGATGGAAAAATTCAATAAAAACAGCGTTATTATTTACAATACTTTCCAAATGTATCGAGTGGATATGCTTGGAAATTTGACGAATGCCATTAAGTCGGCCAAAGACCAGCATTATTTCTTAGGGGTTAAATTGGTCCGAGGAGCCTATTTAGAAAAGGAACGCCAGCGTTCCCACGAGGAAAACTATTCAGAGCCTTTGCATAAAAACAAGCATGATACAGATCGCGATTTTAATGCGGCGGTAGATTTGTGTTTACATAAATTGGAAACCGTTTATTTTTGTGTGGGAACGCATAATGAAGAAAGTTGTGTTCTTTTATGCGATAAGATGAATGCCTTGGGCATATCAACCAATCACCCACAAATTCACTTTGCGCAGTTATTAGGTATGTCAGATAATATCAGTTATAATTTGGCTCATTTTGGGTATAACGTGGCCAAATATGTTCCCTACGGCCCTATTGAATCTGTGATGCCCTATTTGTTTAGACGCGCCGATGAGAACAGCTCAATTGCCGGGCAAACATCTAGGGAATTTGCCCTAATTAAAAAAGAGGTGAACAGAAGAAAATTAATATGAAGCATTTTCGTTTTTTTTTATTGAGTTTTTGCGTGATTTTGGTGGATCAAGGAATTAAGATGGCCGTGCATTTTTATATGGAGCCCGGTTATTTTGGGCAAATCGAACTCATTGGACCCTTATTTAAATTACATTATACGTTGAATCCAGGAATGGCGTTTGGGATCCAACTAGGTTCCATTTATGGCAAATTATTATTGACCAGTTTTAGAATTGTTGCCATGTTTGGTATTGGCTACTACTTATATTCGTTGACCAAAAAAAATAGCCCCATGGGTCTTTTAATCTGTGTATCACTGATTTTGGGGGGAGCCATTGGCAATTTAATTGACTCTGTTTTTTATGGGGTCTTTTTAGAAAATGCTCCCTATGGAGCCCCTATGAATTGGTTTCATGGCCAGGTGATTGACATGTTCTTTTTTGATATTTGGGAAGGTATATTGCCTACTTGGGTTCCTCTTTGGGGAGGGTCTTATTACTCAACGCCTATTTTCAATTTTGCAGATGCGGCTATATTTTGTGGAGTTGTCGCCATCATCATTTTTCAAAACAAATTTTTTGAAGCCAATAAACCTTTAGAATAAAAAAATAGACGCAATTTCTTACGTCTATTTTACTTGATATTTTTTTACCTTATTTCTTTGGAGCCGCCGGCTTTGCAGCAGGTGTAGCAGCAGGCTTAGCAGCCGCTGGAGCAGCAGCCGTTGGAGTCGCAGAAACTGGCTTAGGCGTAATGCCCATTTTCTTCAAAACTAAATCTGAAATTGCCGCTTCTGTTGGGTAGTGCAACAAAATAGGTGCCGTTCCCATACCTGCATCATAATTAAATACGTGTGTGTACGCATTTTCATTAGCTACAGCATGCATGTTTTCTTCGATTTTTTTCAACAATGGTTGCAATAATTGAGCTTGCTTTTTCTGTAAAGAAGACTGAGAATTTTGCTGGAACTCTTGAATAGAAGTTTGTAAGTTTTGTAATTCCTTCTCTTTATCTTGTTTGATAATATCGGGAGTTTTAGTATCCGCATTCAACTTTTCAAAAGCGGCTAACTTATCTTGAAATTCCTTCACTTTTCCTTGGTAGAGAGTTTCATACTGCTTTTGAGTATTTTTTAAATCTTCCTCTACTTGTTTTGCCTCAGGCATTTGGCTTAAAATATAATCAGCATTGATAAATCCGATTTTAACTTGGGCCTTTAATGGTAATGTTGCCATACCGAACATCAGGCCTACGGCCAATAAAAATTTGTTTTTCATACGTTGTTTTCTATTTGTTAATTGTAAAATTAGGAATGTTTATGTTAAAATAATGGGTTAATGTTTATTTTTTCAAATTAGGATCCAATTCTAAGCCCAATTCCTCCAATATATAATCTGAATAATCATGCACAGGATTGGTATAAATTAAAGCTAAGCCGTCATTTGCCTTGTCAAACAAGAAATCTAACCTTTTTTGTCTCACGACTTTTTCAACCGCTTTCGAAATTTCATCCAAAATAGGTTTTAAAGCATTTTTCTTTGCTTTAAATAATTCACCTTCGGCACCAAAAACAGCATTTTGAAACAATTTAGCTTCTTGATCTTTCTGTTTAATTTGCTGAAGACGTTGTTGGCGCAAATCCTCGGTCAGCAACAACTCTTCTAATTTAAATGCGCGTTCAAGAACAGTCACTTCATCCTTTTTAGCTTCTATTTCTTTGATCCATTGTTTGGTCATTTCATCCATTTTCGCCTGTACTTTTTGGTATTCAGGCATTTTAGAAGTAATGAATTCCGTGTCAATATATCCAAATTTTTGAGCGTGGCAGGTTGGGCCAACCAACAAACTCAAACTCAACAAGAAAAAAAACATTTTTTTCATGTGCCAATTAATTTGCTTATCTGATTTGTTGGCCTATAGAGAACGTAAACGCCTGGCGACCAAAATCTGAATCACCCGGTCTTGGTTTGTCAAATCCAAATCCGTAATCAATTCCAATCATACCAAAAGCTGGCATAAAAATACGTGCTCCAAATCCTGCTGCTTTGTACAAATTAAAGGGATTATATTCCTTTAAGCTTGAGAAGTTGTTTCCTCCTTCAGCAAAACCTAGTACAAATATCGTGGCTGATGGATTCAAAGAAACAGGATAACGAACCTCCATGACAAACTTGTTATAAGCTACTCCTCCATTTCCATAAGATCCAGATGGTCCAATTACTCGGTCCTTATATCCTCTTAAACCCACGATATCACGATTAAATGAGAAACCTTGAACCATTCCAGAACCTCCTAAATCAAAACGCTCAAACCGCGTTGTTTCCCGGCCTCCATAAGAACCTAAAAATCCTAAGTGGGCCCGGGTATGTAGCACAAATTTACCTACTAGCGGACTGAACCAACTGGCATCCATCATCCATTTATGGTATTCAATGAGTGTACCTGATTCATTAGCACCGAATAATGAAAAGGGAGGTGTAAGCGAACCTGTTAAAGAAAAACTGGATCCCATACGAGCAAAAGTAGGGTTATCAATACTATTTCTAGAGAAATTAGTCATAAATGTAATCGAAGTCGACATCCCCTGTGGATAAGCCCAAGTATAATAGCGGTCAACATCATATTGTGAAAATGCCAAAGAATGACTCAAAGAAAAATAATCATCCGGCCATTTCAATCGCTTTCCTAAACTAAACGTAATACTATTCACATTAAAGTGAGCATCCAATAAGGAATCCGGCACTGAATAATTACTCATTCCGCCACCATAGCCCCCATAGCCTCCGCCACCATAACCTCCATAGCCACCTCCCCCATAACCACCACCAAATCCACCACCACCATAACCTCCGCCATAGCCACCTCCACCATAACCATTGCCATAACCACCAGCACCCCCACCGGTATCTCTGAACTGATAAGGATATGAAATACTTCGATTCAACGAGATAGAAAATGAATTAGGTTTCTTGCCACCCAACCAAGGTTCGGTAAAAGTCAATGAATAATTTTGGAAGGCCGCGCCATTCGCTTGGAAACGAACTGAAAGCTTTTGGCCATCACCCGCTGGCAAAGGTCGCCAAGCAGATAAATTCGTTAAATTCTTCGCTGAAAAGTTATTGAAAACAACCCCCAGAGTTCCCACAAAACCGATGTATCCACCCCAACCCCCTGATAATTCTATTTGGTCTGAAGGCTTCTCCTCCACATTGTATTCAATATCCACTGTTCCATCTGGACGTGGCATCGGATTAGGTGATATTTTCTCCGGATTAAAATAACCAATCGTCGAAAGCTCTCTGACCGTACGAATAATGGCTGATTTATTAAACTTCTGACCCGGTAATGTCCGAATCTCTCGCATCACCACATGATCGGAAGTTTTTGTATTCCCATTCAGAATAACCTTATTAATAGTCGCTTGCTTTCCCTCTGAAATACGGATCGTTAAATCGATCGAATCTCCTTCAATCGCAGTTTCAATAGGCTCTGCATTGTAATACAAATACCCATTATCCATGTACACGGAACTTAAATCCTCTCCCGGATTTTGATTCATTTTTTTGTCTAATTCCTCCGTATTATAAATATCTCCCTTCTTGATTCCTATCACATCTTTCAATACAGAATCCGGATAAATATAATTTCCCTCAAAGGAAATACTTCGGTAATAATATTTTTTCCCTTGCGTTAAATTAATGGTTAAGTTAATCGACTCATCATCAAACCTGGCAATGGAATCAGACTTAATTTGAAAATCTCGGAAGCCTAATTTATTCATGGCGGCTAACAATTTTTCCTTGTCCTCATCCCACTTTTTAGGCACAAATTTGGAAGGTTTAAAGATCCGTCCAAACCTTCTTTCCTTCGTATTTTTAATTTTCCTCAAAATCAAATTACGTGCATCTGGTTCTATTCCAGTTAAAAATATTTTATTCACTTTCACTTTCTCCCCCTTCACTACGTTGACCATTAATGTGGCATTATTTCCACGCAAGGTATCGGTCTTAATGACTGATTGGGTCTTGATGTTTAATCGGCCTTTCTCCTGATAAAATTTACGAATGGCTAACTCCAAATTCTTACGAAGCGTTTCTGTGATGATCTTTCCCTTATACGTTTTTACCTTTTCGTTTAAACTCTCCTGCTCCCCTTTTCTAACACCCGTATATTGGATCGCATACAACCTAGGTCGCTCTTTTAAAATAATACTTAACCAAATTTTAGTCCCCTCCGTTTTGGTGGCATAAATCTCCACTTCCTCCAAAATTCCTTGATCCATAATCTTGCGAATCGCAGAAGCAATCATATCCCCCGGCACCTTAATTTTATCTCCTACCTGCAAACCCGAGATGTTGATCATGGAATTCCCATCATAAAATTGAGAACCTGAAACCGTGATTTCAGCAATCTCATACTCCGTAGGTGTGGCATAAGAAAAAGTCGGCTCGGCAACCGCAGGACTGGTCGAAAACAACCTTCCACCTAATACTTGTGCTTCGGATACCCTCGGGACAGAAAATATACTCACCAAGAAAAATAGAAATAAACGATATTTCTTCACCTGATGGATTGCTTGTAAATAAACTATATTTTTCATAAATGAGCCTTAGCCCTCGCTTTTAACTTGTTCACTTGTTTTACCAAACCTCCGCTCTCGCATTTGAAAATCAACAATCGCTTGATGCAAATGAAGTTTTCTAAAATCTGGCCAATATAAATCTTCAAAAATATACAACTCCGCATAGGCCAATTGCCACAGCATAAAATTACTTATCCGATGATCGCCACCCGTGCGAATCATTAAATCAGGATCTGGCATTCCTGCCGTCGATAAATGAGAGGCCAATAAATCAGCGTCAATCTCCGAACTGTCCAACTCACCCGCCGCCACCTTTTGGGCCAAAGCCTGGGTAGCCTGCACCAAATCCCATTTCCCTGAATACGAAAGGGCCAAAACTAAGGTCAATCCCGTATTTTCAGCCGTCTGGTCGATCGCCGCCGCCAACTCCTTCTGAGAATTAGCCGGCATAGAAGCTATATCTCCTATCGCTTTCAAACGAACTTTATTCTTCATCATCGTAGGCAATTCATCATGAATCGTACCTATCAACAAACTCATCAACGCCCTCACTTCCGATTGCGGACGATTCCAATTCTCCGTAGAGAATGCATACAATGTCAAATAATCAACACCCAATTCCCCACAACCCTCAATCGTTTCCCGAACCGCAGAAATCGCATTGCGATGTCCGAATATCCGATCTTTAAATCCTTGCTGTTTGGCCCAACGACCATTCCCGTCCATAATGACAGCGATATGCGCTGGCAAATTGTTTAGGTCAATGGCATCTTTTATATTTTGGTCCACAGTCAATGGTAATTCAAGCTATCAAATAAGAGGCAAAGGTAGCTAATTCACAACCTTATTCAAAGTAATTATTCGCTTATTCCTTAGGGCAAAAGATAGAAGTAATTGAATAGGTAAACATCAATGAAGAATTTAAAAACTGGTCGCCCTGTGAAAAAGAAATTTTATCCGTTGACCCTCCAATTGAAGGCATTCCGTCGATAACATCCGTTAAAACCTTACTCGTCCCAAACTCAAATTGCACTCCCCAAGCTGGATTAATTTGATACTTCACTCCTATCCCATACGGAATAGAAAAGGTGAAAAAAGTCATCGGATTAGGAATCGAGCCTGTTGGACTCACAAACATCCCAGAAAAACCCCCATATAAATAAGGCGTCCAATTTTTGATCTTTCGATTACTTTGATAATCCAAAAAATTATATTCCGTTATTAACGAAAGGTCAATTAAAGGACTAGAAAAAGTCTTTGTCGAGTAGCCAATTACAGGTAATGGATTTAGGCTTCCGTCACCTTGCAAGGATGAAAAATTAAATTTGGCCCGATACGCAAAAGCATTTTTTTCCTGATAACGTACTTGAAAATTCACCGAAGGAGACATTTTTTTCAATTGAGCCGCATTGGGAGCCAAGTGCCAATCCAATAAATCGCCTTTATATACCACAGCGCCAGGACCCGCCGCAAATTGCCAACGCTGTCCAAAAACAAGAACAGAAATGAAAACCAATAAACTTGTGAGAAGTATTTTAGGCACAGGAATCGATCATTAATTCGGCAAAGGCGGACAATCAATCTTATTCTTAATGTGGTATATCAATCGAATCTGCGTGGTAAAATACTGATCCGGTCCTGTGGAATAAATAGGTACCGTAGAGGTGGTAGACAATGGAATCCTGTTAACTAAGGTATTCGCTGCAAATGCTTCTCCGGAGCGGATAAAATAAATACTCGGAGATGTCAGCACATTGGGTCGGTCATCCGACACATCATCCAAATAATCCGATAAGGAAACTCGGTATCCAAAATCAAAGCCCAAATCCATTTGAGCCCCTATTTTATATCGAAAGCCAAATCCAAAGGGAATGGAAATATTAACCAACGAATACATAGCCCCTTCAATATTTTCAAGCTGTAAGTCTTGCCAAGATTGTAAACTTGGAGTTCCAGGAACTAAGCTTGGATCCTTCCTTGCCACTGGATTATGCGTAAATCCAGCCACACCCAGATATAAGTATGGTGATAATAAAGGACGCTTAGATAAATTTTCTGCATTGCCCATCGGTTCGTAAACAGCACTCACCGAAAGCTCCTTAAGATCATTTCTAAAATGTAGATTTCGATAATAATTACCTTCAAAAGCACCCGTAGAAGAAAAATAATTATCATCTCCAGCGATTCGAATATAACTTACTTGAATATTTCCACTAAAATACTTGCTTAAATGGCGGGTATACTGAAGCCCTACATTCCAACGCATGGTTTGGGCTGCGACCGAAAAAAGGCCAGCCGCAGGTACTAAATCACCCAAATAATTAGACGATCCAGCTCCAAAACTAACGGAAGAGTGTGGCTTAAAAGGCATTCCCTCGTAACGTTCTTTGGCTTTTTGGCCCAAAAACCAAAACTGTGCCTCCGCAGAATATGCGGCTAAAATAATAAGCGCAAATGATAAGTAAACTGATCGAATCATGTAATTCCTACATTTAATATTATACCATCAAACGACAAGCATTTAAAAATGTTGTGCACGTTCAACCACGAAGATACAAATTATTGTTTGATCATTCGCCTACTTTGGCGCTGTCCATTAGGCCCAGACAAACTAATGATGTAAAAACCTGAGCTGATTCGAGCTAGATCCGCCGTAATTTGATAGGATCCCACTTCTCGATTGCCCTGATAAATCTCCTGAATCTCCTGACCCTGAAGATCATAAACCGCTAATTTAATTTGCATCTTTTCAAATACTGAATATTGAATTAAAGCAAAATCAATGACCGGATTAGGTACTGAGGTGACAAGTTCCAGCGAAGTAAATTCTGGCATTTGTTCCGGTGAATTCTGATAAATAGGCAGACGCTCAAAAGCCTGATTGAAAATTTGCTGCGTTTTCACCGCATCTACGCCCAAGTGGTCACGTATGATGGTCGAATACACTTGGCGATAATCATAATTGAACTTCAAGTCCCCATTCGCATCTAAAATTTTTAGATTGGGATTCTCCCCGATCAAGCCACCTCGCACGGTTTTTCCGATGACAAACATAGGCGCGGCTGTTCCATGATCAGTCCCTAAAGTTCCATTCTGTTTCACAGTCCGGCCAAATTCAGAAAAAGTAACCACCGATACGGAATCAGCTAAATTCATATTTTCTAAATCAGTTTGAAATGCGGTCACCGCCTCTGAAATCGTTTTCCATAGGTTAGCGTGTTGCGTCAATTGGTTTGAGTGCGTGTCAAAACCGCCAATGGTTGTCAAGAAAATAGGCGTTTGAATACCTCCCGAAATTAATTTAGAGACAATTTGTAATTGGCGCGCCAAATTACTCGAAGGATATGTAATATTAATCTTGCCCTTCGCAGCACATTCTTGAATAACCTTCGAATATTGAATGGAAGAGGTGGCTATTTGCTTCAAAAAACCTAATTCTTCACCAGCTAAGGTGGCAGGGGGCATATCTGAATCTGCGGTACTTCCGTTGACCAACTGGTAAAATAAATTGGGGTCCTCAAAAACGGTTCCAAAGCGACCCAAATCGGACTGAAACAAAAGCGATTCGACAGAGCCCAATTGGATGGCCATCGGATGAGTAGGCAAATTCATCGGATATTGAGGATATTTAATGCTTAAGTACCTTCCAGCCCAGCCTTCATCCCAAACGATATTGGCATTAGAGCCCGTGTTCCAAATATCTGTGGCACGAAAATGTGATCGATTAGGATTCGAATACCCAATGTTCTGAAGCACACTTACTTTCCCTTGGTCATACATTTTTTTAATCCCAAGCATCGCGGGATTTAAATACATGCCATTTTTAAGAGGAATCGCCGCATCTTTTTTAATGCCTATATCAGGTCTTTTGATAAAATATTGATCATCCTCAGCCGGAATGACGGTATTTAATCCATCATTTCCACCGCTTAACTGAATGATAACTAAGGCTTTACCAGGTTGCGCTCCAGCAACCATGGAAGCCATGGAGGCGGGAACTTGTGCATATGCTTTTCCAGTCACTGAGCCCATACCCCAAGCAGCCCCGCCACTGAGCAAGGCCATTTGATGTAAAAATTGCTTTCTAGATACGTTCTTTTTCATATTAGCAGAGCTGGTATTCAGGTAATCGCATCAGCGCTTTTAAAAATTTATTTACCCGCGCGTCTGAATTGGCCGTGTAGGTATTCCAGTTGGCGGCGATCGTGCCGTCCAACAATGTATCCAACAAAAACTTGCGTCTTGTATCTGATAATGGGAATCGCAAAGCTAAACCGATGATCTCATCCACAAATTCAATCGCCTTTTCCGAGGTAGAAAATGTTCTGGCATAGGCTATAGGGACCAGTTTTGAGGTAACCGCAACTCCATTATAGCGTTTACCTGACAATAAAGAATCGGTGAATCCACCCCGATAAGAAAAGGTGGTCGAACTTATCCACTCCCGCTGCCCAGCCCAGCCCGCCACATTGGGTGGCTGGAACATTTGCATTTGCAAAGTCCTGGCCAACTCATA